>PKTQ01000241.1 GCA_002869085.1 Hyphomicrobiales bacterium
CTGGCAAGGCGGCGCCCGGAGCGCGGCCCGGCGGTGGTGCTGACCACGGTCAGCGCCATGATGCAGCGGGTGCCCCCGCGCGATAAGGTGGCGCGCTCCGAGCTGGTGCTGGAGCCGGGCCAGCAGATTCCCCAGAATGAGCTCAGCGCCCTGCTGGCCGAAAACGGCTATGAACATACCGATATCGTGATGGAGCCGGGGGAATTCGCGCTGCGCGGCGGGCTGGTGGATGTGTTTGCCGCCGGTAGCCGTCAGCCGGTGCGGCTCGATTTTTTTGGCGATACATTGGAATCGCTGCGCGGTTTCGACCCCTCCAGCCAGCGCACCACCAAGCAGCTTAAAAAAGCGGTGATCGGTGCGGTCAGCGATATCGTGCTGACCAGGGAGGCGATTGCCCGCTTCCGCTCTGCCTATGTGGCGAGATTCGGCGCGGTCACCGATGACGATCCGCTCTATGCCGCGATCAGCGCCGGACGGCGCTTTCAGGGCATGGAGCACTGGCTGCCGCTGTTTCACGACCGGCTGGAAAGCCTGGCCGACTATACCGGCGAGGCGGTGGTGACGCTCGACCATCTGGCGGACAGGGCCGCCGAAGAACGGCTGAGCCAGGTCGGGGATTATTATGATGCGCGGCTGGCGGCCACGAAAGACGGCGCCTTCAATGCCGCGCCCTATAAGCCGCTGCCGCCGGAACTGCTCTATCTGACGGCCGGGGAATGGGAGGCGGCGATCGGCAAGGCGGTCCTGCTGACCCCGTTCGAGCAGGCCGAGGAAACGGGCGCGGCCATCCGCCTCGCCGGGCGCCAGGGGCGTAGTTTCGCCGCCGAGCGGGCCGAGCCGGGGCGCAATGTCTATGATGCGGTGATCCAGCATATCCGCGCGCTGCAACAGGACGGCAAACGGGTGCTGGTGGCCTGCTGGAGCGCCGGTTCGGCCGAGCGCATGGCCGGGGTGCTGGCCGATCACAAATTAGCGCCGATCGAGACGGCCGGGGATTGGCCGGCGGTGCAGGCGATGGCGCCGGGGGTGACCGCCCTATGCGAGCTGCCGCTGGAGACCGGCTTCGAGACCCCGGATCTGGCGGTAATCAGCGAGCAGGATATTCTCGGCGACCGGCTGGTGCGGCCGCGCCGGGCCTCGAAAAAGGCCCAGGACATGCTGACCGAGATCTCCAGCCTCGATGCTGGGGATCTGGTGGTGCATGTGGATCACGGCATCGGCCGCTTCGCGGGGCTGAGGACCGTCACGGCCGCCGGCGCGCCCCATGATTGCCTGGAGCTGATCTATCACGGCGACGACAAGCTGTTCCTGCCGGTAGAGAATATCGAGCTGCTGAGCCGTTATGGCTCGGATGAGGGCGCGGCGGTACTGGACCGGCTGGGCGGCGCGGCATGGCAGGCACGCAAGGCGAAGATGAAACAGCGCCTGCGGGACATGGCGGGCGAACTGATCCGCATCGCCGCCGCCCGCGAAATGCGCAGCGCGCCGCGTCTGGTGCCGGAAACCGGCCTTTATGACGAGTTTGCCGCCGCGTTTCCCTATTCGGAAACCGAGGACCAGATGGAGGCGATCGAGGCGGTGCTGGCGGATCTTGCCTCGGGGCGGCCGATGGACCGTCTGGTGTGCGGCGATGTGGGCTTCGGCAAGACCGAAGTGGCGCTGCGGGCGGCCTTCGCGGCGGTGATGGCCGGCAAGCAGGTGGCTATCGTGGTGCCGACCACCCTTTTGGCGCGCCAGCACAGCAAGACCTTCACCGAGCGTTTCGCCAAGTTCCCGGTGCGGATCGCCCAGGCCTCGCGGTTGGTGAGCGCCGCCGATCTGAGCCGCACCAAGGCCGGCCTCGCCGCCGGCGAAATTGATATCGTCATCGGCACCCATGCGCTGCTGGGCAAGGCGATCCGCTTTGCCGATCTCGGCCTGCTGATCGTCGATGAGGAGCAGCATTTCGGGGTGGCGCACAAAGAACGGCTGAAAAAATTGCGGGCCGATGTGCATGTGCTGACCCTGACCGCGACGCCGATCCCCCGCACGCTGCAATTGGCGCTGACCGGGGTGCGGGAGTTGTCGCTGATCGCCTCGCCGCCGGTGGACCGGCTGGCGGTGCGCACCTTCATCTCGCCCTTTGATCCGGTGGTGGTGCGCGAAACCCTGCTGCGCGAGCATTATCGCGGCGGCCAGAGCTTTTATGTGTGTCCGCGCATTTCGGATCTGGATGAGGTGGCGGCGTTTTTGCGCGAACATGTGCCGGAGGTCAAATTCGCGGTGGCGCATGGGCGCATCGGCGCGGGCGAGATGGAAGACATCATGCATGCCTTTTACGACGGCAAATATGACGTGCTGCTGTCCACCACCATCGTCGAATCCGGGCTTGATATTCCGACCGCCAATACGCTGATCGTGCACCGGGCCGACATGTTCGGGCTGGCGCAGCTCTATCAGCTACGCGGCCGGGTCGGCCGGGCCAAATTGCGCGCCTATGCCCAGCTGACCATCCATGCGCGCAAACCCCTGACCCCCAATGCCGAAAAACGCCTGAAGGTGCTGCAATCGCTCGACTCGCTGGGGGCGGGCTTTTCGCTGGCCTCGCATGATCTGGATTTGCGCGGGGCGGGCAATCTGCTGGGCGAGGAGCAGTCGGGACATATCAAGGAGGTGGGCTTCGAGCTTTATCAGCACATGCTGGAAGAAGCGGTGGCGAGCCTGCGCGACGATGAGGGGGCGGATGCGGGCGAGGGCGACTGGTCGCCGCAGATCTCCGCCGGCGCCGCGGTGCTGATCCCCGAAACCTATGTGCCAGACCTGCAACTGCGCCTCGGCCTTTATCGGCAACTCTCGGGGATCAGCGAGGAGACCGAGCTCGATGGCTTTGCCGCCGAGCTGATCGACCGGTTCGGGCGGCTGCCGCTGGAGGTTGAATCGCTGTTGAAAATCATGGCGGTAAAAATCCATTGCAAGATCGCCGGGATCGAAAAGCTCGATGCGGGGCCAAAGGGCGCGGTGGTGGCGTTCCGCAATAACAGTTTCGCCAATCCGGCAGGGCTGATCGCCCAGCTCAATGAATGGGGGCGGATCGCCAGCTTGCGGCCGGACCATAGGCTGGTGATCAAGCGCGACTGGGCCGATGATGGGGCGCGGCTGAATGGCTGCCTGATGCTGGCGCGGCATCTGGCCCATCTGGCGCTTCAGGACGCGGCCTGAGGGCGGGGTTGTTTCAGCGGCAGGGGTAGCGATAGAGCGCTTTGGCCCGGCTCAGCATCAGTTCCGGGCTCTCGCCCTGTTGTTTTTCCACCGCGCCGCCGCCGAATTCAACCTCGACCGTGATCATGCCCGGCCCCGGCGAAAAGCTGGTATGGCGCAAGACCGACAGAATCCGCCTCAGGGCGGCATTGGCGGCGATCTCGCCGGTTTCGGGCATCAACAGGGCGAATTCGCTGCCGCTGAAACGGGCGGCCATATCCTCACCCCGGGTCAGCAATTCGATGGCCTTGCCGATCTGGCGCAGGATCATGTCGCCGCCGGCATAGCCGAATTCACCATTGATAACTGCCATATTGTCAACGCTCAGAAGGGCGATCGAAAAACCGGCGCCGTCGTCGATCAATTGCTGCAGATGGGTCAGCAGCACGCCGCGGCTGTAAAGGCCGGTCAGGGCATCGGCGACCGGATTGCTGCGCGCCTCTTCATAGGCGGTTTTCAGCGCCTCGCGAAAGAGGGCGATGCGCATCAGCGGCAGCAGGCTGACCAGCAGGGCTTGGGCCTCCAGCGGCGGATGCAGAATGTCCGTCACCCCTTCTTCATAGAAGCGGTCGTCGCCGTCGCTATTGTCGGCGAGCGGGATCAGGATCACCGGCAGATGAAAATAGCGCGCATCGCGCCGCAGGCGCCGGAGAAAGGCGATGGCATCGGCGAAGGGTTCGGCCGACATGTCGAGCACCAGGGCGGTGATGCCGCCTTCGGCGAGCCGGTCCATGGCCAGCTCTGGCGTGAGAGCGCCGAACACCTGCATGTCCGGAGCGAGGCTCTTTTCGATGGCGTTGAAATAGCGCCCGGAACCGGCCACCAGCAGAGCGGCGGTGTGGGGCGAGATCGTTGCATCGGCGGGCATTGGCGCCATGGCGCGGCCGAAACGGGCCAGCACGGCGGCGCGGCGGCCGAATTCAGCCCTGATATTGGCAAATCTGGCCAGGGATTTGATATGGCTGTGAAATTGCGACGGGGTGAAGGGGGTCTGAATAACGAAATCGATGCGGCCGCCACGCAGTTCATCGACAATGGCGGGTTGATGAATGCGCTCAGCGGGACCGGCCAGAATGACCGGCATCAGCTGGGGCGCGGCATGGGCCGCCGCCAGCACCGCCTCGCGCTCCGGGCGCTCATAACTGCCATCAATGACGATCAGGCGCTCATTCAGGTCGGCTTCACCCATCTCCGGCGCGCTCAACGAGCGGCAATCAAAGCCCATCTGCCGGATCTGGCCGCCCAGCAGGCCGTCAATGGGTTCTATCACCATGATCCTGATCTCAACCGTCATGCCGGCGTCAACTCCTCGTGCCTTGCGCTCAGGTTCAGACCTGGTCGATCACGTCATCCCGCAGCACCTCGCCGTGCTCGCCGCGCGGGATCGATTTGACGGTTACCATGCGCTCGGGAATCTTGTAGGGCGCAACCTTGCGGGCCACCAGAAAGTCCCGGAATTCCTCAAAGCTCACCTCAAGGCCCGGATTAGGCACAATAGCGGCCAGAATGCGCTGGCCCATCACCGGATCGTCCACCGACAGGGCGGCGGCATCGGAGAGTGCCTCATGCGAGGCATAGAGGCTGTCCAGTTCATGGGCCGAGACCGGCACGCCGCCATGGATGAAGACATCGCCGCGCTGACGGCTAATCTCAAGTCGCGGCGGGTCGTCATCGGTGAGGGCGCAGGGCAGGCCGGTATCCAGGAAACCGCTGGCATCGACTATCGGGTGGTTGCCGTTTTCACCGATGGCGGGCGGGAAAAAGCTGTCGAACGCCATTGGGCTTTGCAGCATCAGGGTGGCGCCGCCGGTCTGGCGGCCCGGCCCCGAGATGTTCAGCTCGGCAAGGGCGATCCGGTCCATGGAATGGGTTGGACGCTCCACGGCCCCCATGGCAAAGGCCCGCTGCAACCGGCCTTCGCGCCGCCGGGTGGCCAGCAGGGCATATTCGTCCAGCACCTCGATGTCGATGGTGTTGCGGGCCATGCCGTTGAGCGGTGCGGCGTCCTCACCGGCGGGCAGGCCGCCGATCAGCACGCAGCCCATGGCATTCAGCCGGGCTTTCATCATGTCCCGGTCCTGATCGGAAAACAGGGTGTCGGCGCCGGGCGGGAGCATGGTGAAACTGATCTCTTCCGCGTCAATCTGATCGAGGAAAACCGCATGCGAAAAGGGATGATGCTGCACCAGGGTGCCGCCCGAAAGCAGCCAGGCGCTGATCATGGCGAGCGGAGCGAGGCTGCTCGGCGGATAGGGATTGAGGATCACCGAATCCGCATCGAGCCCTGCTTCCAGCAACAGCATCAGACCGGCGGAGACCCATTGATTGTGGCTGCGCGGTATGGTCAGGCCCCGGCGCATCAGTTCGGACTGCCAGGTCAGGGTGAGGATGGAATTGGGGTCGAAGGCGGATCTGCGCGGCGAGGAGCCGCCTTCACCGGCGCCGATCAGGGCTTCCTGCAACGACATCACCCCGTCGGGCAGCTCATTGCCGAAGCCCAGAACGAAGCGGACGGTCATCAGATCGACCGCCACCTGACGCATCATTTCCGCATGGGCCACGCCGCAGATGCGGTTGGCGGTGATCAGTGCGCTGGGGGCGATATTGGGCAAGGCCTCGCGCAGCTCATGCTCGCGCCATATCACCGGCAGCGGACAAACGATCAGCCCGGCCCGGGAACAGGCCAATATGGTCAGCACCGCCTCGGCGCTGTTGGGCAGCTGCAGGGCGACAATATCATCGGGCTTCAGCCCCAGGGTGAGGAAGGTGTCGGCCAGCCGGTCCACCACCGCATCGGCTTCGGCATAGGTGAAGCGAAGGGGCGGGGCGGCGCAAATCTCCTCTTTATTGGGCGGGTCGATGAGCGCGGTATGCTCCGGCGTTTCGCGCGCGGTTTGCGCCAGCAGGCCATCGAGGGTCAGTTCGCCCCAGACCCCGAGGCCGGTATAGGTTTCAATCTTATCCTTGTCAGAAACAATCATTTGCCCCGTTTCCTCCCGATATCCGGTTAGCCCGGCTCATCACCCCTATACCACCACAAATCGGTCCGATTCCCATAGAGCGGGATCACGTCCGGGCCGGTTATTTTTTTCCACCAGGCCAGCCATTGTCCGCTCTGATGGTAGAGCGGGATGGTGTAATAGCCCGACAGCAGCACCCGGTCCAAGGCCCGCACCGCATCGGTGAAGTCCTTGCGGCTGGTGGCGGCCAGCATGGCCTTGATCATCGCATCCGCCGCCGGGCTCTTCACCCCGGCATAATTAAAGGAACCCTCCTGGCCGGCGGCGGCGCTGCCCCAGCGGAAGGCCTGCTCATTGCCCGGGGACAGGGAACTGAGCCACAGGGTCTGAACCAGATCGAAGTCGAACGTCTGCCGCCGGCGCTGATATTGCGCCGAATCCACCAGGCGCACCCGCGCCGTGACGCCGATGCGCTTAAGCGAGCCCGAAAAATTGAGTGCCAGGCGCTCCTGCGCCCTGGTGGCGCAGAGAATTTCAAATTCCAGCGCCTTGCCGCTGGCGCCGCCAACCATGACGCCGTTTTGCAGCTTGTAACCGGCGCCGCGCAGCAGCTTGATGGCGGCGCGCTGTTGTTTTCTGTCGCGCCCGGAGCCGTCATGCCTGGGAAGTGAGAATGTGCCGTCCATGATCCCGGGCAGCACCGCATCGGGGAAGGGGGCCAGCAATTTGCGTTCATATTCGCTGGCCTTGACGCCATGAGAGGACAGGGACGAGCGGTCGAAAACGCTTTGGGTGCGCTTGAACAGGCCATGGAACAGATGTTTGTTGACCCAGGTGAAATCGAACATCAGGCTCAGGGCCTTGCGCACTCTGATGTCGGCGAAAATTTCGCGGCGGGTATTGAAGGCGAAAGCGGCGAAACCGGCCGGGGTGCCCACGGGCACAATGGATTTTTTCACCTTGCCGGCTTTGAGCGCCGGAAAATCGTAAGAGGATGCCCAGCGCCCGGAATTGGTTTCCTCGCGCAGATCGTAAAGCCCCTTCTTAAAGGCCTCGAACATGGAATTGGCATCGCGGAAATATTCATAGCGGACCGTGTCGAAATTATAACGGCCGCGATTGACCGGCAGATCCCGGCCCCAATAGTCCGGGTTGCGGCGATAGGTGATACCGGCGCCCGGATCGACCTTGCCGACGGTATAAGGCCCGGAGCCGATGGGAATATCGAGGCTGGCCTTTTCAAACTCGCGGGTTTCGAACACATGTTTGGGCAGGATCGGCATCAGGCCGAGGATCAGCGGCAATTCCCGGTCATTGGCGTTTTTGAAGATGAAACGCACGGTCAAGGGGTCCGGGGTTTCGACCTTTTCCACCTTGGCATAATAGGTGCGGTGATTGGGCCGGCCCTTGTCACGCAAGGTCTGCCACGAAAACACCACATCGGCGGCGGTGACGGGATGGCCGTCGGAAAAGCGCGCCTTGGGGTCGAGCCGGAAGGTGGCTTCGCTGCGATCGTCCGGCGTGTCGATGGAACTGGCGATCAGGCCATAAAGCGTGAAGGGCTCGTCAAAGGAGCGGGCCATCAGGCTTTCATAGACGAAGTCGCGCAGGCCGGCCGGGAAGGCGCCCTTGATGATCAGCGGGTTGAGGCTATCGAAACTGCCCTGATCGGCCAAAACCAGCGCCCCGCCTTTCGGGGCCTTGGGGTTGGCATAGGGAAAATGGGTAAAGCCCGGTTTCAGGGCCGGCTCGCCATGCATGGCGATGGCATGCCGGGGTTCGGCCATGGCGGGCGGCGCGCCGAGCAGGAGCAAAGCGGCAAGCGCCACGCAGAACCGGCTGACGGCCCTTTGCGGCAGCGCCCGGAAGAGAGCTGATTCGAGTTCAGAACACATGGAATATGTATAGCCCATTTGCTGATTCTCGCGCCGCCAATTGATGCCTTGCGGGGTTTCCTGCGCTGCTAAGGGGGCAAAATCATGAAAATTGCCTTGCAAGTGCCTCAATCTGACGCCAAACATAGACCGCAATTGAGGGTCGACAGAACTGAACATTGCCGAAAGGATGTATTATGAAGCTGAATTTTGCCGCCGCCGGGCGCCTGGCGGGTACTGCCGCCGCCGCCCTGCTGCTTGCCGGAACCCTGACCGCCGGGGCCGCCACCGAGCCCGGCGCCAATAACTGGATCAAACAATGCACCAAGAACAAGGCCGGCCATAAAATCTGCCTGACCGCCACCAATCTGTTCATCAGCAAACCGACCCGGCAGAGGCTGGTCGGCGTCGCGGTGCGGACCGAAGAGAAGCAAAAGGTCAAGGCGCTTCTTGTGGTGCTGCCGCTGGGCATTTACATCACCCCCGGCTTCACGGTGAAGCTCGACGAGGGCGAAGGCTATAAGGGGCAGGTGGTCACTTGCCGACGCGACGGCTGCCATGCCCAGTTTACCCTGGGCGATGGGATGTATAAAGAGTTGCGCAAGGCCAAGAATCTGAACCTGATCTATATCGATCATAAACGGCAGAAGCTGAACGTGGCGGTGCCTATGGCGGGCTTTGCCGAGGCGTTCGAAGGACCGGCCGCCAAGCTGCCGCCGCCGCCGATGCCCAAGAAGGCAAAATAGGAATAAATTGGTTGCAAGAATTTGAGCCGGTGGGAGGAGACTCCCGCCGGCTTTTTTTGCTCGGGGCGAAGTTGGGGGCGGGCCCTCAGCCCAGAATGGCCAGCAGCACGCCGGCGGCCACCGCCGAGCCGATCACCCCGGCCACATTGGGCCCCATAGCGTGCATCAGCAGGAAATTGTGGTGGTTGGTTTCCTGACCGACCTTGTTCACGACCCGGGCCGACATCGGTACGGCCGAAACCCCGGCCGCGCCGATCAGCGGGTTGATCTTGCCGCCGCTCAGCCGGTGCATCAGCTTGCCCATCAGCAAGCCGGCGGCGGTGCCGATGCAGAAGGCCGCCAGTCCAAGCAGCAGAATGCCGAGGGTTTCCAGCTTGAGGAATTTGTCGGCGGCCAGCTTGGTGCCGACCCCAAGGCCGAGAAAGATGGTGACGATATTGATCAGCTCGTTCTGGGCGGTTTTGGACAGGCGTTCCACGACGCCGCTTTCGCGCAGCAGATTGCCGAAGGTCAGGCTGCCGATCAACGGCGCGGCGGAGGGCAGCAGCAGGGCGCAGAGCAAAAGGATCGCCAGCGGAAACAGGATGCGTTCCAGGTGCGAGACCGGGCGCAATTGCTGCATCACCACCGCCCGTTCACGTTTGGTGGTGAGGGCGCGCATGATTGGCGGCTGGATAATCGGCACCAGCGCCATATAGGAATAGGCGGCCACCGCGATCGCACCCATCAGATCCTGGGACAGGCGGCTGGAAAGAAAGATGGCGGTCGGACCGTCGGCGCCGCCGATAATGGCGATGGCGGCGGCATCCTTGAGGCTGAATTCGATGCCGGGAATGACATTCATCGCCAGGGCACCCAGCAGCGAGGCGAAAATACCGAACTGTGCCGCGGCGCCGAGAAAAATCGTGCTCGGCCGGGCGATCAGCGGCCCGAAATCGGTCAGGGCGCCAACCCCCATGAAGATGATCAGTGGGAACACCCCGGAATCAATGCCCACCTCGAACACATAATAGAGAAAGCCCGCCGGCTGGCCGGGCATGGGGGCCGCGGCGGCGATGCCGGCAAAGGGAATGTTGCTCAAAATGGCGCCGAAGCCGATCGGCAACAGCAGCAAAGGCTCGAACTTGCGGGCGATGGCCAGATAGATCAGGACCGCACCAACCAGCACCATGATCGACTGGCCGAGGCCGAATCCGGCCAGACCGGTGGTCTGCCAGATCTTGAGGAGGAGGTTGCCGTCCATGACCCGGCTCCCCTCAGGCTATCACGAAAAGCAGATCGCCGGCCTGGACCGTATCACCCTGCTTGACGCTGATGGCGGTGAGGGTGCCGTTGCGCGGAGCGCGGATCTCGGTCTGCATCTTCATCGCCTCCAGGGTCACAATCACCTCATCTTCGTGCACCTGCTGGCCCGGTTCGGACGACACCGACATGATGGTGCCGGTCAGAGGCGCGGTGATCTCGCTGGCGTTTTCGGTGGCAGACGCCGCCGCCGGAGCCGCCGGTGCGGCGGGTTCAGCGCCGGAGCGCGGGGTGATCTGGCCGGCGGGGCTGACTTCAACCTCGTAGGCTGTGCCGTTGACCGTAACCCGGTAAGCCTCGGGGCCGGCCGGCGCGGCTACGGCCGGGGGCGGCGCCTTGGCGGCGGCGGAGGGGGCGGGTTCGGCGCTCGGCACCGGTTCGAAGGCGTCCGTATTGTCCCGGTTCTGCAGGAATTTCAGGCCAACCTCGGGGAAAAGGGCATAGGTAAGCACATCGTCGATCACCTCATCGGCCAGACGAATGTTCTTCTCGGCGGCGATATCCTTGAGCTCGGCGGTCAGACGGTCCACTTCCGGCTCGATCAGGTCGGCGGGGCGGCAGGTGACCGGCTCGGCGCCTTCCAGCACCCGCGCCTGCAATTCTGCATTCACCGGTTCGGGGGTGGCGCCATATTCGCCGCGCAGAATGCCCTGGGTTTCAGCGCTGATCGACTTGTAGCGCTCACCCATCAGCACATTCATCACCGCCTGGGTGCCGACGATCTGCGAAGTCGGAGTCACCAGGGCGATATAGCCCAGATCCTTGCGCACCCGGGGAATTTCCTGCAGCACTTCGTCCATGCGGTCGAGCGCGCCCTGTTCGCGCAGCTGATTTTCCATGTTGGAGAGCATGCCGCCCGGCACCTGGGCCACCAGGATGCGGCTGTCAATGCCTTTCAGCGTGCCTTCGAAAGCGGCATATTTCTTCCTGACCTTGCGGAAATAGGCGGCGATTTCCTCGAGCGCCTCGATGTCGAAGCCGGTATCGCGCTCCTGGCCCTGCAAAATGGCCACGATCGACTCGGTGGCCGAATGGCCGGTGGTCTGGCTCATGGAGGAAATGGCGGCATCGACCATGTCCACGCCGGCCTCGCAGGCCTTGGTGATGGCGGCGGTGGACATGCCGGTGGTGGCATGGGCATGCATGGCAATGGGAATGGCGACGATTTCCTTCAGGCGCGACACCAGCTCCTCGGCGGCATAGGGGGTGAGCAGGCCGGCCATGTCCTTGATGCACAGGGAATGGGCGCCGCAATCCTCGATCCTCTTGGCCAGATCCAGCCACTTCTCCAGGGTATGGACCGGGCTGATGGTGTAGGACAGGGCCCCTTGCGCATGCTTGCCGGACTTGACCACCGCCTTGATGGCCTGGCGCATATTGCGCACATCGTTCATGGCGTCGAAAATGCGGAACACATCCATGCCGTTGACCGCGGCCCGGTCGACGAAACGATCGACCACGTCATCGGCATAATGCCGGTATCCAAGGATATTCTGAGCCCGGAACAGCATCTGGGTGCGGGTGTTGGGCAGGGCGGCCTTCAGGCGGCGCAGCCGCTCCCATGGATCTTCGCCGAGAAAACGGATGCATGAATCGAAGGTAGCGCCGCCCCAGACCTCGGCGGACCAATAGCCGATTTTGTCCAGTTTTTCACAGATGGGCAGCATGTCGTCGATACGCATGCGGGTGGCGAACAGGCTCTGATGCGCGTCGCGCAGTACAAGTTCGGTAATTCCTAGGGGGGTCATCGTATCAGCCTTGCGTCATTTGGAGCGGTGAGAGGAGCGATAGGTGTGCAGGGCGGCGGAAATCGCAGCCATATGGTCGGCCGGGATGCCGGACGGGGAGGTGGGCCGGGTTTCGGCCTGCGGCAGCAGCGATTCCATCCACGCGGCCAGTTTCGACATCAGCATCACGGCGGCAACCGTAATCACCAGAAAGGCGAACACGGATCCCATCCCGACCAGCATCAGGTCGAAGCCATCCCGTATCAGCTCGGAGATTGTCATGTCACGGATTGCTCTTTTGTCGGTTCGGGTCAGCCGCCCCTTGAGGGGCTATGACGACCCCTTCGGGAACAGACTCATCCCGGCGCGAATGATCGCGGCACCATAACAATGCCCGCCGCCAAATCCCAGATAAAAAACAACTATCCGGACGATTTTTTCATGATTTCAGGACTTGGCGCATTGTGGCCTACCCATGGGCCGGGCCGGGCCGTCAGGCCTTAATTTGCGGTGTGGCGGCGCAATTCATACTGGCCGTTCTGGAAGCGCGAGAAAAACTCCTCAACCTGGGGATGGCGCACCGGCTCGCCGCTGGCATCGCTGATCAGATTCTGCTCCGAAACATAGGCGATATAATCGACCTCCTCGTTTTCGGCCAGCAGATGGTAATAGGGCTGGTCCTTGACCGGCCGGATATCTTCCGGGATGGAAAGCCACCATTCCTCGCTA
>PKTQ01000289.1 GCA_002869085.1 Hyphomicrobiales bacterium
CCGCCTGCTGGCCAAGGCCGATGCGGATGGCGATGGATATTTCTCGAGACAAGAGGTCGATCTGATCAAAAGGCGGGCGATCGATTTCATGCGGATGCAACGGGACGCGCGCCGGGCCAAGAAAATCTGAAAAACGGCTATCTGGCAGCGGCCAATAATTGTAACGCGGCGCGCAATTGCAGATCGTCTTCGGGCGTGTCCAGCTCGCGCATCCATTTCATCTCCCGCACAGTATCAAGCACATGCCTATTTAGCTTGTTATCAGAGGTGTCGATGATGATTTTCAGCTTATCCATTATATTTTCCTTCTAAGCCCTTATTGCTCTCTGCATTAAAAATGCAGACATACTTAAATATAATATCGCAATTTACTGAGATGGTTACGTCACTTCCTGATGGTATAAAGCCATTTATACCGACTTGTTCTTTTTTCACATATGTCGTTGCTATATATTCGATGCCTTCTTTTTTTGATTTCATTATATATGTTAAGCATTTACCTTCCATGCAAGATTCTGGATTCATATCGATAAATAATTCGTAATTGATTTCCATCGACTTGGGAATGTTGCCCAATTCAATTCCTTCTTTTATCAGCTCTCTTTTTATCGGATTGCCGAATTTTGATTTGAGGATGTCCTGAATAATGGGCGACTCCCTGGCCTCGAGCCGAACGGAATCGAGCGTGATCTCGGCCGAGGGATCGATTTCCGGGGCGGAGCGCAGCGCATATCCATTAAAGATCAGGGATATCAGCAATAGCGGTAGCCACAGGCGCGAGCGCCATAACTTGCCGATCGTTTCGCTGGGCTTGGTCATAGTCAGGCCTTTTATTTCTCATCCTCGTGACGCCGGAACAGGCAGAGGGCTGAAGTCACGCCCTTAGTTGACCGCGATGACGCGCCTTGTGTGGGGATCGACAGTCATACGGATCATAAAATGTGTAATATCTTCCACAAATATATTCATCAGCCCATGATATTTTAAATATTTATTATCGGGCATTATGACGTAGACCGGAAATTCTTCCTGAGCCCCTTTTTCATATTCAGTGTCCAGTTTGAAACCAGCCGCGATAAGATAAGGTTTCAATAAATCCCAATTGCCATATTTTCTTGTCTTTGTCAGACTGCGAATGGCAAGGCGGCAATTGTCATAGCCCCAAAACAGTCCAGGTTTCAGATCAATGCCTCTGGACGCGAAATTCTGATCTTCCAGATATACTGCCAGTTCCCGCCGCTCTATCTGTCCTTTGGACGAGGTGAGCAGCATATACCATTTGGTAGTTAATCCCTTTCCTGGGTGGCATTCAAAGTTACCAATTGTCAGGTCCTTGTCATTCGTAATGTTCTCAGGAGAGCCAATAAATAAAAACAACTCCCAGAAATCCAACTGCCAAATGACAACCCACCACCGATATTCAAACATAGGCCACTTATCAATCTCGCTCGCGCCGAGCTTTTTCAGCAAAGCCTTGGCAGCATCGAGTTTCATGCCTCGGGGGAACAGCGCCTCATATTGCTGTCTGATCTTGCTGAGATCCTGAAAGCTGTAGTCACACAGGCTTTTGACCGGCGGCGTATTGTTCGTGGCGCGCACTGCCGGCAGCGATAGACCGGCCAGAAACATCAGAGCAAGGAACAGGGAAGGCGCAAGGCGGAGCTTCTGTGACATGGCTTGATCATCATCCGCCCAAGCACCATCGTCAAGCCGATAATGCTATCTCTGGCTGTATTCCAAGAGATAAAGATCATGAATAAAGCTGTCATTTTTGTTGGAGTTGAGAATTGCCCAACGCACTTGACGACATGGTCGCCACCTTCTGCCAACAGCTTGGTCCACCCAACACCGCACGAGAGAAGTTTTTTGGGGATAAAGACCGGAATCTGCTCGCGCACAGCGTGTGATGCAGCACAGCTTGTTGTTGCATGCACCCTGCCCGGTGCTTAAACTCAATGTGTCAGAGCTTTCAAACCGGAGCAAACTCATGCCAGTCCTGCGGGTTGTTTCAATAGCGGCAATTGGCAGCCTCATTGGCTTTATGATGATTTTCATCCCGGCAGTGGCGATCAATTATTTCTATTCCGATGCCATC
>PKTQ01000027.1 GCA_002869085.1 Hyphomicrobiales bacterium
GCGGCAAAATCGGTGCCGCCGAAATCGACCCCGAGATTGTCCCGCCCGGTCTGGCGCTGTTTCAGCTCGATCAGCGCCAATTGTTCATCGACGAACACCGCGACCACCAGCGGCAGTTTCAGATCGCGCAAAGTGGCCAGCTCGCCCAGCACCATCTCGAGCCCCGCATCCCCGCTCACCGCCAGCACCGGGCGCTCCGGCGCCGCCAGCTTATGGCCGATCGCCAGCGGCAGGGCGCAGCCCATGGTGCACAATCCGGTCGATTGCAGCAACCGGCGCGGCGCGGCGCAGCGCCACATCTGGCTGAGCAGAATCCGGTGCGCGCCGGTATCCACCGTGACGACCGCTTCCCCGGGCACCGCCTGTTGCAGCGCCGCCACCGCCGCTCCCGGCCCCCAGCCATCCCCCGGGGTAAAATCCGCCGCCAGAGCCTGGCGGGCCTTGTCCACCTCGACCCCCGGCCAGCGCACCGCCGGCGCGGGCACCCCAACCGCCAGCGCCGCCAGGCCGGGGCCGATGCCGCAGTGAAAGCTCAGCCCGGCCCGGTGCACATAATGGCGGTTGGCCACCGGAGCGAACTCGATCGCCTGTTCAGGATCCCACGGCTCGATCCAGCCGGCCCGCATCTCAATCGGGTCATATCCGGCCGCCAGGATAAGATCGGCGCTTCGCAGCAGCGGCAGCACATGGCGGTCGGATTTGGGCGAAAGCCCGTGCCCGCCCAGCGTCAGCTCATGGGTTTCGGGCAGCACCCCCTTGGCCTTATAGGTGGTGAGCACCGGAATCTGGAATTGTTCGGCAAAGGCGCGGAGCCCCTCCACAGCGCCCGGCTCATAGAGCACGTCGAGCCCGGCGATCAGCAGCGGGCGCCGCGAGGCCGCCAGCATGGCCCGCGCGCGGGTCAGCTCCGGCCCCTCGGCCGGAGCGAGCGGTGCCGGCGGCGGGCTGGGGGCGAGCCGCGCCGCCCCATGGGCGCTTGTCGCCACTTTGATCGGCACATCGATATGCACCGGGCCGGGCCGGGGCGCGGCCGCGATCGTCACCGCCTTGTCGATCATGATATCCGCCGCCTCGTCCGGGGCGGTAAAGCTCGCCTTGGTGATCGGCGACAGCAGCGCCGTGTGATCGAACACCTGATGGGTGAACTGCAGCCGGTCGCCGGGGTCGAGGCAGCCGGTCAACACGATCAGCGGCACCCGGTCCTGCTCGGCATTGGCGATCACATTGACCGCATTGGCCACCCCCGGCCCCAATGTGGCTACCAGAATCCCCGGTGCGCCGTCGGCGTGATGCACCCCCTCGGCCATGAAGCCGGCGGCGTTTTCATGCTTGGCCAGGGTAAAGCCGATGCCGGCCCGGTCGAGCGCCTCGATGATCGCCAGCACCTCGCCGCCCGGAATGCCGAACGCATGGCGGCAGCCCGCCGCATAAAGCCGCTGCGCAATGATATCCACAGTGCTGGTCATTTTCGCCGCTCCTTAATCCCGCCCTTCGCCATAGCCATCGCGGCTCTGCGGCAGCTTGCGCCCCAACAGCCGGCCGGCCAGCACCGTGCGCAAAATCTGCGCCGTGCCGCCGCCAATGGTGAACATGCGCGCATCCCGCGCCATCCGCTCCAGGGGCAGATTGCGCGAATAACCCGCCGCGCCGAACATTTGCAGGGCGTCATTGGTGACCTTGATCGCGGTTTCCGAGGCCAGAATCTTGGCCTGGGCCGCCTCGGCAATATCGGGAAAGCCGCTCTCTCCGGCGCCATAGGCCGCCCGCCAGATCATCAGCCGCGCCGCATCGAGCGCAATCGACATATCCGCCAGCATCCATTGCAGCCCCTGAAACTCGCAGATCGGCCGCCCGAACTGCTCGCGGGTCTGGATATAGTCAAGCGCCTGCTCGTAAGCCCCCTGCGCCACCCCCAGCGCCACCGTGCCGGCCCCGACCCGCTGGCCGTTATAGGCATTCATCAGCCCGGCAAATCCCCGGCTGAACCCTTTGGGCGGCACCACCAACATCTCATCGGGGATTTTCAGATCTTCGAACCGGATCTCGGTTTCCGGGATGCCGCGCAGGCCCATCGCCGGCTCCCTTGTGCCGATGATCAGCCCTTCCGGTGTGCCCGCCTTGGGGTCGCGCACGCACAAAAACCCGCCAATGCCCAGCTCCGCGCCATCCGCATCGAAAGCGCGCGCGAAGATGAAATGCAGCTTCGAGACACCGCCGCCGGTGATCCAGTGCTTGGCGCCGTTCACCAGCCAATAGCCGTCCTTTTTATCGGCGCGGGTGGTCATCTGCGATGCCGCCGAGCCCGCCCCCGGCTCGGTGATGCAGATCGCCGGCTTGTCGCCCGACAGCACCAGCTCCGCCGCCATCTGCTTCTGCGCCTCGGAGCCATATTTCATGATCGCCCCGATCGCCCCCATATTGCCCTCCACCACGATGCGGGCGGTGACGCCGCAGACCTTGGCGATTTCTTCCACCACCAGCACCACGTCGAAATAGCTCAGCCCCGGCCCGCCATAGGCCGGCGGCACCGTCATGCCCATCAGCCCCGCCTCGGTGAGCGCCGCCACATTCTCCCACGGATAGGCTTCGCTGCGGTCGATATCGGCAGCCCGGGGTCCGAACAGCTCGCCGGCCAGCCGGGCGGCGGTGCGCTGAATCAGGATTTGCGATTCACTCAGTTCAATCATCGGTTTCGTCCTTTGCGTCCTTGACCACTCCGGCCCGTTTCAGCTCCGAAATTCGCGCCGGCCCGAGGCCGAGCTCCTCGGCCAGCACCTCGTCCGTATGCTCGCCGATGCGGGGCGGAAACCGGCGGTAACTGACCGGTGTGCGCGACATGCGGATCGGATTGCCGATCAGATCGGCGCCGCCGCCCTCGGCCTCCTCATGGCGCATATGCACTTTCATGCCGCGGGCCTCGGTCTGCGCCTCGGCGAACACCTGCGCGATGTCGTTGATCGGCCCGCACGGCACCTTGGCAGCCTCCAGTTCGCGCAGCCAGAAGGTGGTCGTCCGGCTGGCGGTCAGCGCCCGCACCAGCGGCACCAGCCGCGCCCGGTTGCGGACCCGGGCCGGATTGGTCCGGTAGGCCTCGTCCTCGGCCAGTTCCGGCGCCCCGGCCACCGCGCAAAAACGCGCGAACTGCCCGTCATTGCCCACCGCCAGCATGAAATAGCCATCCGAGCCGGGAAAAACCTGATAGGGCACGATATTGGGATGGGCGGTGCCGCGCGCTTTCGGCGCCGCACCGGAAATGAGATAATTCATGCCCTCATTGATCAGCCAGGCGATCTGGCTGTCATAGAGGCTCATATCGATATATTGCCCTTCGCCGCTCGCCTCGCGGTGATGCAGCGCCGCCAGCACCGCCATGCCGGCATACATGCCGCACATCACATCGGCGATGCCCACCCCCACCTTCACCGGCTCGCCGCCCTCCGGGCCGGTGATGCTCATAATGCCGCCCATCGCCTGGATCATGGCGTCATAGCCCGGCCGCGCCGCCAGCGGCCCGGTCTGCCCGAACCCGGTGATCGAGCAATAGATCAGCCGTGGATTGAGCGCCGACAGCGCCGGATAGTCGAGCCCGTATTTGGCCAGCCCGCCCAATTTGTAGTTCTCGATCAGAATATCGGCCCGCGCCGCCAGTTCGCGCACCAATTTCTGGCCTTGCGGGTCGGCGATATCGATCGCCACCGAGCGCTTGTTGCGGTTGGCGCACAGATAATAGGCCGACCAACCCTCGCCGCCCGCCATGTGAGCGAGATCCGGCGGCCCCCAGCGCCTGGTGTCGTCGCCGCTGCCCGGGCGCTCGATCTTCAGCACATCGGCGCCGAGATCGCCCAGATTCTGGGCGCAGGTCGGTCCGGCCAGAATCCGGCTCATATCCAGCACCCTGATACCGGCAAGCGCGCCTTTCTGGCCGTGATGGTCGGGCATGATGTCTCCTGCGGGGGCGATTTATCGGCCGCCGCGTCGCCGCCGCCCCGATTGCCCGGTCAATTTAGCCATAAAACAAACAAAAGAAAAACGAGATATCGGCAAGTTCGACTTTAAAAAATTCAATGACCCAGACGCCGGGCCGCCGGACCCCACGGCATGTACGAAAACGGCCACCCCGGATATCCGGGATGGCCGCTGGATGAGTTAAGCTTCGGCAGCGCGAAGGCCCTAGGCCGCCGCTTCCTTCTCGGCGGGCCGATAATGGCGATGGCGCCGCCTCTGCAGGAAGATGATCAGCGCGAGCAGCAACAGGCCCGGAATGTAGAACACTTCCTTGGGCAGCCGGTCGCGCTCGATAAACACCTTCTCGAACACCATGGGGTGGTCAAGATCACCCAGGGTGAACTGTTCGGCAAACCGCTTTTTCAGTTCCTTGTCCTTGAAGTTCCAGGCAAAGCCGTCAAAGATGACCTTGCCTTCTTCCTGCATGATCATGAAGCCGGCATCGGTCAGGCGGGTTTCCCCGTCGGCCTTCTTGCCCAGATCGATCAGGATATTGGTGTGATTGCGTTTTTCCGGATTGAACGCCGGCCCAGCGATCTTGACGCGGATCTTGGCATTTTCCGGCTGCTCACCCGCGATTTTCAGCAACTGCTCTCCCGGTTTTTCCTGATATGGCTCTGAGACAGTGTCGAGCCAGAAGCCGGGCCGGAACAGGGTGAAGGCCACCAGCAGCAGGGCCACCGATTCCCAGGCCCGGTTCCGGGTGAAGAACCAGCCCTGCGTGGCCGAGGCAAACAGCATCATCGCAATGGTGGCGGTGATGAACACCAATATGGCCTGAAATGGCCCCACATCCATCAACAGCAGATCCGTGTTGAACAGGAACAGGAACGGCAGCAGGGCGGTGCGGATATCATAGGCGAAGCCCTGGACGCCGGTCTTGATGGGATCACCCTTCGAGATCGCCGCCGCCGCATAGGCCGCGAGACCCACTGGCGGCGTGTCATCGGCCAGAATGCCGAAATAGAACACGAACAGATGCACTGCCACCAGCGGTACAATAAGGCCGGACTTGGCGCCCAGCGCCACGATCACCGGCGCCATCAGCGACGACACCACCAGATAATTGGCCGTGGTCGGCAGCCC
The DNA here is from genome assembly GCA_002869085.1 of Hyphomicrobiales bacterium. GTDB lineage: Bacteria > Pseudomonadota > Alphaproteobacteria > Rhizobiales > BM303 > BM303. The sequence continues at coordinate 5,092 of PKTQ01000027.1, forward strand.
CATGCCCAGAATCAGGCTCATCACCGCCACCAGCACCAGCATCACGATCAGATTGCCACCGGACAGGAACTCAACCAGCTCGCCGACCACCGTATGGGCACCAGTCAGCGAGATCGCGCCGACGATCACCCCGGCCGCCGCCGTGGCGATGCCGATCGAGATCATGTTGCGGGCGCCGGCCACCATGCCGTGGCCCACATCCACCAGCCCCCGCACGATGTCCCGCGTCAGATGATGATCATTGCGGAACACCCCCTTGATGAAATGCTGGGTCACCGCGATGAAGATCATCGCCAGACAGGCATAAAACGCCGACAGGGCCGGAGACAGCCGGTCCGGTGTGGGCAGGATGCACCACAGCAGGATGATGATCGGCAGCAGATAGTAAAGCCCGGTCAGGGCGGTCTCGCCGGCTTTCGGCAATTCCAGGATCGGCGAATCCGGATCGTCCGGCTCCAGATCCGGCCGCTTGGCCGCCAGATAGGCCAGAACGAGATAGGCAATGAATGCGATGAACATCACCACATACATCGACAGGCCCGGAACGGCCTCTTTCACATAGCCCAGCGTGTAATAAACCAGCAGGAACAGCACCGAAATGCCGATGAAGCCGGCAAGAAAGCCGATCATCTTCTGCAACATCGTCAGCGAGGAGGGCGGCTTGGGCAGGCCTTTCAGGTCGAGCTTGCAGGCTTCCAGATGCACGATATAGACAAGCGCGATATAGGACACCAGCGCCGGCACCAGCGCGTGTTTGAGCAGGGTGGTGTATTCGACCCCCGTGAACTCGGCGATCAGGAACGCTGCCGCCCCCATCACCGGCGGCATTAACTGGCCGTTGGTGGACGATGCCACCTCGACCGCGCCGGCCTTTTCCGGCGTGAGCCCGGTGCGCTTCATCAGCGGAATGGTGAAAGTGCCGGTGGTGACCGTATTGGCGATGGACGAGCCGGAATAGAGCCCGCTCAGCGCCGAGGCGATCACCGCCGCCTTGGCCGGGCCACCGCGCAGATGGCCGAGCAACGCAAAGGCGATCTTGATGAAATAACCGCCGGCGCCGGCCTTTTCCAGAATGGCGCCGAACAGCACAAACAGGAAGATCATCTGGGTCGAAACCGCCAGCGGTTTGCCGAACACCCCTTCTTCCTGCATCCAGAAATGCCACACACCCTTGACGAAAGAGGCGCCGCCCCAATTGCCGCCGCCGATGAACACATAGGCCGCCAGCGCGCCGGCCACCGCGATCAGCGGCAGGCCCAGCGATCGGTAGACGGCGGTGATCAGCACCGCAATGCCGATCATCGCGAAGGTCATGTCATAGCGGATATTGGGATGGGCGAAATCGCCGGCCCGGTTGGCGATATTGGAGTCCATCACGATCATGTAGAAAATCGCCAGCGAGCCCAGCAGCAGCAACACCCAGTCATACCAGGGAATGGTATTGCGCGCCGATGTCTTGAATAGCGGGAAAGCCATGGTGCCCAGCACCAGGGCGAACATCAGATGGATTTTGCGCGAGATCGACAGATTGCCGATAAACAGGAATAAATCCACATGGGTGAGCTCGGTCAGGAGCGAGGGCAGCGTCGATGCAATGTAAAGCTGATACAGCGCCCAGATGAAGCAAAGGATCGGGATCAGATTTTTTTGCCAGCCTATCGGGTTTCGCGCCCCGGATTCGACTTCGGCCACCAGTTCGTCAGCCTTGGACATTGGTTGATTCTCAGACATGGGTTACCTCTCGCGAGCACATTGTTCACCGGCGCTGGAATCCCCGCCGCGAACATCTGTTTCCCAGCCCGCGCGCCAAGCCCGCGGCCCATGTCCCCGGCAGAGAAAAAAGGCGGGAAGGTTTGGCCTTCCCGCCTTGATAGCCTGGATTACATCCAGCCTTTTTCTTTGTAATATTTCACCGCGCCGTCATGCAGCGGGGCGGACAGGCTGTCCTTGATCATCGCCTTGGGATCAAGATGCCGGAACGCCGGATGCAGCTTGCGGAACTGGTCGATATTCTCGAACACCGACTTGACGATCACATAAACAACATCATTCGGCACATCGGCACTGGTGACGAAGGTCGCGCCCACGCCGAAGGTCTTGATGTCTTCCTTGTTGTTATACATGTTGGCCGGGATGGTCGCGGTCCGGTAATAGGGATTATCGGCAATCAGCTTGTCGATTTCCGGAGACGTCGCATTCACCAGATGCGAGGCGCAGGAGGCCAGCGATTCCTGGGTCAGAGCGGACGGATGACCCACCAGCCAGAAATAGGAATCGATCTTGCCGTCGCACAGCGCCGCGCCGGTTTCGGCCGATTTCATCGAGGCGGCCAGCTTCAGGTCGGAACGCTTCCAGCCCAGGGCCTTTTCGATCACTTCCCAGGTGCCGAGCGTGCCGGAGCCGGGATTACCGATATTCACCCGCTTGCCTTTAAGGTCGGTGATGTTCTTGATGCCGGAATCGTCACGGGCAATGATCGTCACAGGCTCCGCATGCACGGAAAACACCGCGCGCAGTTTCTTGAACGGGCCTTTTTCCTTGAACTTGGAGGTGCCGTTATAGGCATGATATTGCCAGTCGGACTGGGCGACGCCGAACTGCAGCTCGCCGGCGCGGATGGTGTTGATGTTGTAGATCGAACCGCCGGTCGATTCCGCCGAGCAGCGAATGCCGTGGTCTTTACGGCCCTTATTAACCAAACGGCAGATCGCGCCGCCGGTCGGATAATAAACGCCCGTGACACCGCCGGTGCCGATGCTCACGAATTGATCGGCGGCGCTGGCGCCAGTGGCCGCCATGGCGGCAAAGCCGGCGGCTGTCAGAATACCTGCTAATTTCAGGTTCATTGTCTTCCTCCCAAAGGGTTACACGTAATCCATATTCACAAAGCCCGGCTGGAATTTACCGCCAAGCCCGGGGAATACTAGACAAAAGGGCAATCACTTGCCAATGGCTAATGAACAAAAAGTTTCATTCCCCCGCGTTTGGATTGTGTTTTGGTTCGGATTTTCCCCATATGAGCGCAGATTCGCCGCCCGCGCCGGGGAGGCTGTGAAGAGATTGCTTCACTCCGGCGCGTCCTCAGCCCCCTCCGCTTGGGGTCAGCGAGGCGAACAGCGCCTCGACCATCGGCGCCGAGGCGCTGCCCATGCGCATCACGATGCCGATTTCACGGCTGATGGTCCCGTTTTGAAACGCCACCACCGTCAGCCCCGCCGGCAGCGGATCGGGCGCGGCGCGTTTCGGCACCACCGAGACCCCCATGCCGGTCGCCACCATCGCCACCACCGCCTCCATCGAATCCAGCTCCATGATCTCTTTCAGATAATAGCCGTGCTCGCGTAGCTTGCTCTCGATGAACCGCCCCGCCCAGGCCTTGCGGTTAAACCGGATAAAGGGATGGCCGCGCAGCAGCCCCTCCTCGCTCATCGCGCCCGTGCCGGGCGGGCCGATCACCACCAGCGTCTCGCGCGCCGCCGTCATCCAGCTCAGATTGGGCGCCAGCCCCGAGGGCGGCGCACTGACGATGGCCGCGTCAATCTCTCCGTCATCGACCTTGCGCACCAGGTCCTGCGACAGCCCGCACACGATCTGGGTCTGCAGGCGCGGATAGTTCCGGCTCAGCCGGCGCAGCGCCGCCGGCAGCATGCCGGTCACCACCGAATTGACCGCTCCGAATTTCAGGATTCCGGCATGCTCGTCATAAGCCCCGGCCACATCCCGCAACTGATCATAGAGCCGCACCACCTCTTCCGCCTTGGCCAGAAAGGCCCGCCCCGGCCCGTTCAGGGTCGGCCGGCGGCCCGAGCGGTCAAACAGTTCGGCCCGCATCTGCGCCTCCAGCGCCTTCATCTGCAGCGACACGGTGGATTGGGTCATGCCGAGCGCCCGCGCCGCCGCCGAAAAACTCCCCAGGCGGGCAATGCTGACAAAGGTGCGAATAAACCGGATCGACATGGGGCGCGGCTCCTCCTGGCCCAAAAGCCCATTGTTTCACATCGGCGCGGAAACGAAAATGAAACTCTTCAGGATGAAGCCGGCGCGGGTCATTAACCCAAAATAAACCTGAATTTACGGAAATATCGCCTTGATCTCGCCGGTCAAGCCATTGGATTCTAGTGAAAATATCGCCAATTTCCACCACGGACAGCCCTGCGGACACAGCCTTGCGGTCCCATTAACCACGCCTTTTATCGGAAAATGAATTTTTCCCCGCCAGACTGGCCCGGCAATGCAACAGTCAGGCGCGTGACATGTTTTTGAGACCTTCCCGGGGCGGTTGCCGCTCCCCGTCTATTTTCAGCCGATTCCGGCGCTGCCGCGCCGGCAATGCCGGCATGATTTTCGCCCTGACCCTGATTCCCCTGGCCGGGATCGTCGGGGCGGCGTTGGATTATTCTCTTGCCATCACCGCGCGCGGCAAATTGCAGGCCGCTTCCGATACCGCCGCTCTGGCCGCCGCCAAGGCGCTCACCCAAAACCCCGGGCTCAGCGACGCCGAGCTCAACAGCATCGCCGCCGCCGTGTTCAACACCAATACCGGCAACATCTATCAGGCCAAGAACATCGGTTTCAACATGTCGCGGCTGCAAAACGGCGTCAGCATCACCGCCAATGCCGAGGTCGAAACCAATGTGATCGGGATTCTGGGCATCGACAAGGTGGATGTGGCCGCCAAGAGCGAAACCCAGGCCTCGACCACCAGGGTCGAAGTGGCCATGGTGCTGGACAACACCGGCTCCATGGCCTGGTCCGGAAAGATGGGCGCCCTGAAGGACGCCGCCAACACGCTGGTCAACACGCTGATCCCCGGCAATTCGTCCGACTTTGTGAAGATCGGCCTGGTGCCTTATGACATCACGGTCAATATCGGTACCGGATATGTCAATGCCCCCTGGCTATCCGGGGTGCCAAGTGTCAATTGGTGCGGCCTGGTCAAGATCCGCAAAGCCCCCGACGACACCCTGGACACCGCCCCCACAGGTTCCAAGAAGATCAAGGCCTATTACAAGCCCTGCGGCAGCCTGCGGCCGCTGCAGCCCCTGATCAACCAGAAATCGACCCTGACCGCCAGCATCAACGCCATGCAGCCCAATGGCTGGACCTATATCCCCGCCGGGCTGATCTGGGGCTGGCGCATGCTCTCGCCCTCCGAGCCCCTGACCGAGGGCACCACCTATAACGACCCGGACTGGAAGAAAGTGCTGATTCTGATGACCGATGGTGACAATACCGCGATCTGGAAGAACACCAAAGTTACCACCAATGTGCCCAGCACCCAGGCCGATGCCAAGACCCGCACCCTGTGCGACAATATCAAGGACAAGGGCATCAAGATCTATTCGATCGCCTTTCAGCTCACCTCATCGACCTCGACCAATCTGCTGCGTGATTGCGCCACCACCAGCGGCGACTTCTTCGCCGCCCACACCAATGACGATTTGCGGGCGGCGTTCTCCTCGATCGCCGGCGACATCAACAAGCTGCGCCTGAGCAAATAGCAAAGCGGCGATTGCGGCGATGGTGCGCCGCGCGCCGCCCCGGCGCTCAACAGCCCAGCAGGCCGGCCAGTTCGCGGCGCAGGCCGCCGGCGATATCCTCGCGCTCCAGCGCGAAGGCCACATTGGCGGCGATAAAGCCCGTTTTACTGCCGCAATCATAAGTGCGCCCGTCGAAGCGCTTGCCGTAGAACTTTTGGCTGTCCATCAATGTGATCATCGCATCTGTAAGCTGGATCTCGCCGCCCTTGCCGCGGGGCTGGCGCTCCAGCAGATCGAAAATCTCCGGCTGCAGGATATAGCGCCCCATGATCATCAGATTGGACGGCGCCGTGCCGGGATCGGGCTTTTCGACCATGCCGGTCACCTCAAAGGCGCCGTCAATTGCACGCCCCTTTTCCACAATGCCGTATTTGCTGGTATCCTCCATCGGCACTTCCTCGACCGCGATCACATTGCCGCCAAACTCATTATAAGTGCCGATCATCTGCGACAGACAGCCCGGCTTGCCATGGGCCAGCATGTCCGGCAGCAGCAGCGCGAACGGCTCATCGCCGATGATCTGGCGCGCGCACCACACCGCATGGCCCAGCCCCAGCGGCACCTGCTGGCGGGTGAAGCTGGTATGTCCCGGCACCGGCAGGTATTTTTCCAGGATCTCCAGAACATCGGTCTTGCCCCGGGCCTTCAGGGTTTCTTCCAATTCGAACTGGCGGTCGAAATGGTCCTCGATGACATGTTTGTTGCGCCCGGTCACGAACACGAAATGCTCAATGCCCGCCTCTTCGGCCTCGTCGCACACATGCTGGATCACCGGCTGGTCGACCACCGGCAGCATCTCCTTCGGCACCGCCTTGGTCGCCGGCAGGAAGCGCGTTCCCAGGCCAGCTACGGGAAATACAGCTTTTCGGATCGGCCGGGGCATAGAATATCTCCTTATCGATAAAAATGATTCCGGTTACCGGACGGCAAGGTTTGCGCCGTAATATGTATCCAAATGGTTTGAGGCCTGATTTTAAAACGCAAGTCTTAACCCTTCCCTCTCATCCCGACATGAATGAGGCTTATCCATGGCTATACTCGTAACAGGCGGCGCCGGCTATATCGGCAGTCACATGGTGCTGGAACTGATTGGCGCCGGCGAACAGGTGGTCGTACTCGACAATCTGTCCACCGGCTTTCGCGAGGCGGTGCATCAAGATGCCCATCTGGTGATCGGCGATATCGGCGACGAGGCCCTGACGGTCCGCCTCATCGCCCAGCACGACATTGAGGCGGTGATCCATTTTGCCGGCTCGATCATCGTGCCCGAATCGGTCACCGACCCGCTGAAATATTATATCAACAACACCGCCAAATCCCGCAGCCTGATCGCCGCCTGCGTTGCCGGAGGGGTGAAACGCTTCATCTTTTCCTCAACCGCCGCCGTCTATGGCATGCCGGAGCAGAACCCTGTGTTCGAGGACACGCCCCTGCAGCCGATCTCACCCTACGGCTCCTCGAAGATGATGACCGAGATCATGCTGCGCGACGTGGCCGCGGCGCATGATTTTACCTTCGCGGCCCTGCGCTATTTCAATGTCGCCGGCGCCGACCCGGAAGGGCGCACCGGCCAGTCCACCCCCGAGGCCACCCATCTGATCAAGGTCGCCTGCCAAACCGCGCTGGGCGCCCGCCCGCATATGGAAGTGTTCGGCACGGATTATCCGACCGAAGACGGCACCTGCATCCGCGACTATATTCATGTCTCCGATCTGGCCAATGCCCATCTGCTGGCCCTGAAGCAGCTGCGCCGGCGCCCCGAACCGCTGATTTTGAATTGCGGCTATGGCCAGGGCTTTTCGGTGCTGGAGGTGATCAAGGCGGTGGAAAAGGCCGCCGGCCACGCCTTCGACGTGCGCATGTCGGGCCGGCGCGCCGGCGATCCGGCCGC
>PKTQ01000006.1 GCA_002869085.1 Hyphomicrobiales bacterium
CTCGATCTGATTGGCGTTGAGCCGCAGCACCTCGCCCACATTGTCGATGATCAGCCCATAGGACTCGCCGCGATATTCGATCCCCACCGCCATGCCGTTGCCTTCCTTCTTCTGCGTCGGCAGATTGAGGCGGCGGTTCATGTCGATCGCCGTGACGATGCGCCCGCGCAGATTGAGAACGCCCTTGATTTCCGGGCTCGACAGGGGCACCGGCGTGATCGAGTCGGGCAGGAACACGTCATGCACCCGCGCGATATTCAGTCCGAACAACTGCCCGGCAATATAGACGGTCAGATATTCCTCCGTGCCATCCTCGGCAATCACTGTCTCATGATATTCGTCGCTCATGCGGCCGCTCCCAAATCTTCATCAAAGGTCTCACGCAGGCTTTCAATCAGGCCCTGGCGGTCGAATTTGGCGATGTAATCGGCAAAGCCCACTTCCCGCCCCCGCTTGATCGCCGCCGGTGTGCTCAGCGACGAAAGAGCGATGATCGGGGTGTGGCCCCAGTCCGAATCCTCGCGCAGGGATTCCGCAAAATGGAACCCGTCGACCTCCGGCATCTCAATATCGCTGATGATCACGTCATAGGCATTGCCCATCGCTTTCAGGCGCATCGCTTCCGCCACCGATTCCACCGCCGTGACGTCGTAACCGGCCGTGTTCAGCACCGGCGTCAGCATATTGCGGAAGAAGGCGCTGTCATCCACCAGCAGCAGACTTCTGGTGCGCGAATCCACACCATGCTCCTTGCGCTTCAGCCAGTCCTCATGTGCCAGGATCAGATAATGGGTGACATCGACGATTTCGGTTGCCTGCCCCTTGATCACCGCCGAGCCGAGCATGCCGTCAATCTCGGATTCAACCTCGATATTGAGCTGGTCCTCGACAATATCGACAATCTCATCGACCACCAGGCCCATGGAATGACTGTCGTCGCTGAACACCAGGATCGGCTGCCGGCCCTTGTCTTTCAGCTTGGCGTCGGGCGAGATCCGCACCAGCGGCATCAATTGCCCGCGATACTGCACCAGGTCATGGCCGTTGGACGGCTCGATGCTTTCCACATCGATTTCCTCGAGCCGGGTCACCAGCGAAAGCGGCACCGCTTTGGGCTCCGTGGAGCCGGCCCGGAACATCAGCATCGAGGTCACCTTGCCGAGTGTCTCGCTCGTGTTGACGATTTCATCGGCCTCATTGCTGGCCGCCGCCGCCACCGCATTGTCGCTGATCGCCTGCGCCAGCCCGTTGGGATCGACGATCATGATCACGCTGCCGTCCCCGAGAATGGTATTGCCCGAGAACATATTGTTGTCCCTGAGCAGGGTGGACATCGGCTTGACCACGATTTCCTCGGTGTCGAACACGCTGTCGACCACGATGCCGAAGGTCTGCGGCCCGACCTGGGCCACGATGATGAAGCCCTCTTCCAGCGCCCGGCCCCGTTCTTCATCCGTCTGCTCTTCGGGCTCGATATTCAGCAATTTGTTCAGATAGATCAGCGGCAGCAATTTGCTGCGCAGACGCAGCACCGGCGTGTCGTTGATCATTTCGATCCGGTGTTCGGACTGCTTATGCGCCCGCACCAGCTCGACCACATTGAGCTGCGGCACCGCGAAACGGTGCTCGCCCGAGGTCACGATGAGGGCCGAGACGATCGCCAGGGTCAGCGGAATCTTGATCGACAGGGTCGTGCCCACCCCCCAGCGCGAGTTGAGATCGACCGAGCCGCCAATGAGCTCGATATTGGTGCGCACCACATCCATGCCGACACCGCGCCCGGAGACATTGGTCACCTTGGTCGCCGTGGAGAAGCCGGCATTGAAAATGAATTTGTGGATCTGGCTTTCCGGCATCTGTTCCAGCTCGGCCTCGGTGGCCAGGCCGTTCATGATGACCTTTTCCTTGATCTTTTCGGCGTTGAGCCCGCGCCCGTCATCAATGATTTCAATGATGATGTGCCCGCCCTCATGATAGGCCTTCAGGGTGATCTTGCCGGTTTCCGGCTTGTCCGCCGCGATGCGCCCCTCGGTGTCCTCCAGCCCGTGATCGGCCGAATTGCGCACGATATGGGTCAGCGGGTCCTTGATCATCTCCAGAACCTGCCGGTCGAGCTCGGTCTCGGCGCCGATCATCTCCAGGTCGATCTTCTTGCCCAGATCATTGGCCAGGTCGCGCACGATGCGCGGCAGCTTCTGCCAGGCATTCCCGATCGGCTGCATCCGGGTTTTCATCACCCCTTCCTGCAGCTCGCCGGTCACATTGGACAGGCGCTGCAGCGGCGCCTTGAACTCGCTGTCGTCCAGGCGGCGCACCATCTGCAGCAACTGGTTACGCGTCAGCACCAATTCGCTGACCATGGTCATCAGATGTTCGAGCGTATCCACATTGACCCGGATCGACTGCGCCGACAGGCCCTTGCCCTGTTTGCGCTCGGGGCTCTTGCCCGCCGGCTTGGCGGGGGCGGCCTTGGCCGCCGGCTTCGGCGCCGGCTCCGATTTCGCTTCCGGCGCATCGGCCTCGGCATCGTCCTCACCATCGGCCGCCTCGGCCGACAGATCGATCATGCCGTCATCTTCCTCGCATTCGGTTTCCTGGAACACCCGCTCCAGTTCCTCGAGCGATACCTCGCCCGGTTTCAATTCGCGTTCGAGCACCTGGAGGCCCAGATCCTCCACCTCCTCATCCGCGCCCGTGTCCTCGCCCGCATCCTCGGCGGCCAGCGCCTTGCCGGCTGAAAGCGTGTCGAGCTGCGAGATCAAATCGTCATCCGAGCCTTCCGGCTCGGTTTCGTTTTCTTCCAGATCGGCCAGGATGTCCTTGATTCTGTCGAGCGATTGCAGAATGACCGTCACCGCCTCGCCGGTCACCGGCGCGCCGTCACGGAATTTGCCCATCAGCGTTTCGGCCGCATGCGCGAGGGCTTCCAGCCGCGGCAGCCCTAGAAAGCCGCAGGTGCCCTTAATGGTGTGAACCAACCTGAAAATATTGGCAAGAATGGCTTCATCATTCGGATTCTGCTCGAATTTGACCAGTTCGACATCAACAACATCAAGACTTTCAGCCGTCTCGGTCAGAAACTCGCTTAACAGATCATCCATGCTGCCCCCCTTTCAGAAAAACCAGCGACACGAATACACAGACGCGCGGATTCCGCGCCCTTATTGCCGCAAGTTTCGCCCCAAAGGGTTAATTTTGGTTGAAATTGAAATGCCGTTTTTGGCGCCGCCGGCAAGGGCCGGCCGCCACGGCATCATCGCCGCCCTCGGGAGGGCGCGCCGCGCGGTGCCCGCGCCTTGGCTCAGGCGGCCTCTTGACCGCCCGCCTCGGCCGTGAACAGCACCCTGTCGCCGTCCTGGGAAAGATGCAGTTTCATGCCGGCCCGGCGTGCCACCAGCCCCAGATAATAGGGCTGCACCGCCCGCGCATCCATCGCCGTCTCGCCCGGCTCGCCCGCCATCAGCGCCTCGAGATTGTCGGCGATGCGGGCTTTCAGCCCGTTGCAGCTGAAGATGAAACGCGGCACCGCGTCGAAATTCTGCACATCCACGTCGATCACACCGCCGCGCGGAATCGCTGAAATGGCCACCAGCACCATATTGAGGGCGATCTTGACATAATCCTTGGGCATCGCCACCGGCACCGCATCCCAGTTGAGAGTGGTCTTGTCGTCACTGGCAAAGCGTTTTGCCACCTCGGCCGCCTCGGCCAGGTCGATCGAAGCCCCGGCCGAACCGGCAGCGCCAAAGGCCAGCCGGGCGAATTGCAGCTTGGCCGAGGCCTGACCGGCGCTCTTGCGGATCAGATCCATGGCAAAACTGGCCATTTCCTCGTCATCGCCCTCGTCCAGCACCTCGAGCCCGTTGATAATCGCCCCGACCGGACTGATGACATCGTGACAGACCCGGCTGCACAACAAAGCGGCCAGCTCCAGCTCATCAGGTTTCGTCCCGGTCATTTTGATTACCCCTCGCATCAAGAATCGCTTAAGTTCCGACGGTTCAACCCCCCGTACCGGCCCACAGATACACCCAGCATGGCTGATTTGCCAAGATGGGTTTTGATTTCCCGGACCGGCACCGCAGCAAGAAAGGCCGTGCCATGACCGCGCTCAGCCACAACCGCCGGCAACAGCTCTGCACCGCCCTCACCCACACCGCCCGGCGCGCCGGGGCGATTGTCATGGCGCATTATTCGGCCGGGGTCACGGTGGAGCTGAAATCGGATGACAGCCCGGTCACCGCGGCGGACCGCGAGGCCGAGGCGATGATCCTGGACGAGCTGGCCGGGCTTGCCCCCGACATTCCGGTGATTTCCGAGGAAGCGGCCGCCGAGGGCCGGCTGCCAGATCCCGGCGAGCGTTTTTTTCTGGTCGATGCGCTCGACGGCACCCGCGAGTTTATTCGCGGCGCCAGCGATTTCACCGTCAATATCGCACTCATTGAAGACCGCGTCCCGGTGATGGGGGTGATCTTCGCCCCGGTGCCGGACCGGATGTTCTATAGCTGGGCCCTGGGCGAGGCCCATGAAAGCTTTGAGGGCGCCGATCCCCGCCCGCTCACCGTGCGTCCCCGTCCGGAGCGGCCGCTGATCGTCGCCAGCCGCTCGCACCGCGACCCGGCCACCCAGGATTATATCGACAGCTTCGGCGAGGCCGAGCTGGTCTCGGCCGGCTCATCCTTAAAATTCTGCCTCATCGCCGCCGGCGAGGCCGATGTCTATCCCCGCTTCGCCCCGACCTGCGAATGGGACACCGGCGCCGGCCATGCCATCATGCTTCATGCCGGCGGCCACATGAAGCGCCTGGACGGCACCGATTTTCTGTACAGAAAACAGGACAGCAACTATCTCAATCCCGGATTTATCGCCTGGGGCGGCGGCGCGGCGCCGTCTTTTCCGCAATCGGCCTAAAGCCCTTGGCGGGGCGGCGTCAGGGCTGCAGATAACGCTGCATCGATTCCCAATTGTCCCTGGCAATGGCGATCTTGTCATCGCGGCGGATCATCCACAGCGCCCGGTTCTTGCGTGAAGAGAACAGATAGATCCGCTGTTTCTGCTTCATCCAGATATTGGGATTGCCCTCGACCATCTTGCCCTCGGACATGGCATTGGCGTCATAGCCGCCAAATTGCGGCGCATAGATATCGGGATGACGCATGAACGCCGCCCGGTTGCCCTGATTGACGAAGCGCCAGGTCACCCCCTGCCAGTCATATTCATAATCCTCATCCCCCTGTTTCGGGCGGCGGGTGGTGAAATAGGTCAGGGGGTCAAATCCGCCAATGGCAAAGCCGGTGACCCGGTCGGACCACACCAGGCGCGAGGTCGCCGCCTCCGCGGCGCCGAGCAGCACAAGGGCGGCAGCAACCGCCAGCACTGCGGCGCCGGCCCTGACGGCGCGGCCGGAGGCGGATTTCTGCCTCATGTCAGTCACAATCATCCCTCAAGATGTAAAGCCTTCATCAACCCTGATTCGATAGAACCATAAATATCCTGCAAAATTATAAAGGAAGTTTTCGATGACCCCGGCAAAGCAGCGCCTGTCCCGGCCCGTACCCCGCACCGCATTTCACGGCGTGTTGGCCATTTTGGCCGCTCTCGCCATCACCATCGCCGTGCCCCTGCCGGCCCGGGCCGAGATTCCATCCTTCTCCGAGACCGAAATGGTCCGCACCGGCCATGAGACCTTCGGCAAGGCTTCGTCCGAACTGGCCAGCGTCGTCGAATATGTGTTCAAGAAAAAGGGCCGTCCCACCGCCTATATCGTCGGCCAGCAGGCCAGCGCGGCCCTGGGGGTCGGGCTGAATTACGGCGAGGGTTGGCTGCGTCAGAAAAGCGGCGGCCAGACCAAAGTGTACTGGCAGGGGCCGAGCGTCGGCGTGGATGTGGGCGGCGACGGCGCGCGGGTGCTGGTGCTGGTCTATAAGCTGCAAGAGCCGCAACAGCTGTTCGACCGCTTCGGCGGTGTCGATGGCTCAGCCTATGTGGTGGGCGGGGTCGGCGTGACCTTCCGCACCAACAACAAGGTGAATCTGGCCATCATCCGCACCGGCCTCGGCCTGCGGCTCGGGGTCAATGCCGGCTATCTGAAATATACCCGCAAGCCGACCTGGAACCCATTCTAGGGCTCGGCAAGCGCGGCGCTTTAACCCTGATGCCGCATGAAAATGGCATTTTTCCTCCGGTCATGGCAAAGTGAGCGCACTGAGTGGGTTCCGGCTTGAGGGGCATCGCCCGTGATTTTTCCTGTCATGATGTTTTCGCTGGGGTTTTTATGCGCCTTTCTGGTGGCGATCCTCATTCTGCCGCCCATTATCCGCAACTCGGCCCGGCGCAACAGCCAGCCGGGACAGAAGATAAAGCCGGGCAGCCTGAAGCAGGCCCGCGCCGAAACCGACCGCATGCGCGCCGAATACGCCATTGCCATCCGCAAGCAGGAGCAACGGGCCGAGCAATTGATGGCGCGCAGCCAGCAACAGCTGATTGAGATCGCCGAGGCCAAGGCCGCCCTGCGCGACCTGAAGCGGGAAATGTCGGATATCACCGCCCTGGCCGACCGGCGCTACCAGGAAAAGGCCGAGCTTCAGGCCCGCCTCGGGATGATGCAGCGCGCGCCCGGCCCGAACGGCGCTCCTAAGCAAACCGATGCGCCGGTGCCGGCCCCGGAGCCGGCAGACGAGGCCGCCGAATTGCCAGAGGCAAGCCCCGATCCGATTGACGCCGCAACAACTCCGCCGGCGCCCGAACCGAAGGGTAAGCCCCGCCTGCCCGGCATCACGCCCGGCGGTGCGCGGCGCGAACAGGAAGCGGGCGAGGATTTCGGCCATGTCCGCCCCGGCCTTGCCGGGCGCATATTGAAACTGAAAAACAGCCAGTAGCTGAGAGGCCCGCTCAGGCGGCTTTTGCGCCTGCCGCCGCCTCGCGGCGGCGCTGGTTCAGATTGATCTTGAACCCGAGATTCTCCGCATTGCTGTAGGAGCAGCCCTGGCAGATCTCAAAGCTTTTCAGGAAGCCCTTCTTGCGCGCCCTGAGGGCCGGTTTCGACAGATAGGCCTTCATGAAGCCGCTCTCGGCGATATTCGGCAATTGCACCATCTGGTCGTAATCGATGCAGCACAGGCCCAGATCTCCGTTCCAGAACACCACCGTCTGATAGAGCGGGGTGGTGCACAGGGCGCGTAATTTGCCCGACGGGTGCCGGCGCAGATCGCCCCGGGTCGGCAGGAAACGGCTATATTCGCGCTTTTCCTCCTCGCTGGTATAGGAGCCGATGCTGAAGGTCTTGAACCGCACCCGGTCGAAGCCGATCTCGTCCGCCCAGGCGGTCATCTCCTCCATCTGGTCTTCCGAATAGGCGGTCAGCAGGGTCTGCAGCACGCATTTCGGGCTCTTGCTGCCCAGACGCCGGCGGGTTTCCAGAAAGCGCTCGATATTGGCCTTCACCTCGTCGAAATCCGAGCGCACCCGGTAGCTCTCCTGCGCCTCTTTGCTGAACCCGTCCATGCACAGATTGACCCGGTCCAGCCCCGAAAGCACCAGCCTTTCGCACATCTCCGGCGAAAGCTTGGTGGCATTGGTGCTCAGAAAGGTGTCATGGCCATTCTGATGCGCATAGGCCACCAGCTCGGGCAGTTCCTCGTTCAGGGTCGGCTCGCCGGAGAAATTGAAATAGATCGCCGGCTTGTCGGCCGCTTCGATGAAGTCATCGATGATCTTGCGAAAAACCTCGAGGCTCATCAGGCCGCGCTTGCGGTGCATCGAGATGGTCACCGGACACACCGGGCAGCGCAGATTGCACGAATTGGTCACGTCGATGATGATGATGGTCGGCGGCTTGGCGAAATAGGCCAGCGGCAGCAGCCGGGCCAGGGGCCGCAGCAGGCGGTCACGCAACGGAGTATGGGGGGCGGGGAGCGTTGTCATGACACTTGTCTTTTTTGGAATGATTACAAATTATGGTCTGATCTCATATGTAATCAAGCCTCGCCTTGATGGCAAGCCGCACCGTCTCACAATCCCGTCAAACCCTGTTGAAACCCGCGGGGCGGGTTCTATGGGGTGAAAAAATGCGGCTAGCCGCCAAAGGCATAACCGGCGCCGCGCACAGTGCGGATATGGCTGGGCTCCGAGCCCCGGGTCAGGGCCTTGCGCAGACGGCCCACATGCACATCCACCGTGCGCTCATCCACATAGACATCGCGCCCCCAAACCCCGTTCAGCAATTGCTCGCGGCTGAACACCCGGCCCGGGCTCTGCATGAAAAACTCCAGCAGCCGGTATTCGGTCGGGCCGAGGCGTACCTCGCGCCCGTTGCGGCTCACCTGATGGGTCTCCCGGTTCAGGGTGACATCGCGCACGCACAGCACGTCGGCGATCCGCTCCGGGCTGGTGCGCCGCAGCACCGCCCGGATGCGGGCGATGAATTCCGGCACCGAAAACGGCTTGACCACATAATCATCGGCCCCGGTCGACAGGCCGCGCACCCGGTCAGCCTCCTCGCCCTTGGCGGTCAGCATGATGATCGGCACCGAGCGCAGGGATTTCGAAATCCGGAAGCGCCGGCACAGCTCGATCCCCGACACGCCGGGCAGCATCCAGTCGAGCACGATCAGATCCGGCGTATATTCGGAAACCTTCAGCTCGGCCTCGTCGCCGTTTTCGGCCACATCCACCTCAAAGCCTTCCGCTTCCAGATTATAGCGCAGCATGATCGCCAGGGGTTCTTCATCCTCGACCACCAGAACCTTAACCGTCATTCATCCCTCCGCGTCATGCCATTTCCGCTCAGTCATCCATGTCGTCCTGATCAAGTCTCATGGCGCTGGTATGCGCGCCCTTGGGACGGTCATCACTGAGGAAATCTCCGGTCACCAGGAAATAGAGTTGTTCGACAATATTGGTGGTGTGATCCCCGATGCGCTCCAGATTGCGGGCGCCGAACAGCATATGGGCGCACAGGCTGATGGTGCGCGGATCCTCCATCATATAAGTCACCAGCTCGCGGAACATCGAGCTGTACATGGCATCGACCTCCTCGTCGCGCTGCCACACGTCATAGGCCAGATCGGAATTGCGGCGCGCATAGGCATCCAATGAGGCGTTGAGCTGGGAGGACACCATCTTGCCCATCCGCTTCAGGCTCTTGCGGATCGGCTTGGGGTGCTTTTCCGCCGACAGGGTCACCGCCCGGCGGGCGATGTTCTTGGCCAGATCGCCGATCCGTTCCAGTTCCGAGGCGATGCGCAGCGCCCCGATCACCTGGCGCAGATCCTGGGCCATGGGTTGGCGCAGCGCGATCATCTTGATCGCCGCGTCTTCGATCTCGCGCTCCAGCGCATTGATCTCCGCATCGGCCAGAATGGTTTCCTCGCCCAGTTCCGGGTCGCGGCTGCGCATGGATTTGAGTGCATTGGCCAGCATCTGCTCGCAAATGCCGCCCATGCGGGCAATCTTGCTGTCCAGTTCGAGCAGATCCTTGTCGAATCCGCTGACAATGTGTTTGTGCTCGCTCAGTTCACTCAAGGGGGATCTCCTTTTGGCAGATATTCGGGCATCTGCCTTATATTACCAGATGCAAAGCCCGCCGGACTATCCAAAGCGGCCGGTGATGTAGTCCTGGGTCCGCTGATGATGCGGCCGGGTGAAGATCTGATTGGTATCACCCGTCTCCACCAGTTCGCCCAGATGAAAAAATGCCGTCCGCTGCGACACCCGCGCCGCCTGCTGCATGGAATGGGTGACGATCACGATGGTGTATTGTTCCTTCAACTCATCCATCAGTTCCTCGACCCGGGCGGTGGCGATCGGGTCGAGCGCCGAACAGGGCTCGTCCATCAGAATCACCTCCGGCTTGGTGGCGATGGCCCGGGCGATGCACAGCCGCTGCTGCTGGCCGCCCGACAGCCCGGTGCCCGGTTCGTGCAGCCGGTCTTTCACCTCGTTGAACAGGCCGGCCTTTTGCAGGCTGGTCTCCACGATCTCCTCCAGATCCGATTTCTTGTGCGCCAGGCCGTGAATGCGCGGCCCATAGGCGATATTGTCGAAGATCGATTTCGGGAACGGATTGGGCTTCTGGAACACCATGCCGACCCGCGCCCGCAGCGGCACCGGATCGAGCGAGGGCGTGTTGATCTCCTCATCATCGAGCTTGATGCTGCCCTTAACCCGGCAGATATCGATCACATCGTTCATGCGGTTGATACAGCGCAGAAATGTGGTCTTGCCGCAGCCCGACGGGCCGATCAGCGCGGTGACCGCGCAATTGGGAATATCGAGCGACACTTTGAACAGGGCCTGCTTCTCGCCATAGAACACATCAATGTCCCTGGCGGTGATCCGGATGTCATCCATCAGATCCCGCTCTTCTTCTCCCGGGCCGCTTGCGGGGCGGGTCTTGTCAATATTGACTGCCATCTGGAATGAACTCCTAAACTACCAGGTCTTTTCGAATTTTTGCCGCATGAAGATCGCGATGCCGTTCATCAGCACCAGGAAACCCAGCAACACCAGTATTGCCGCCGAGGTGCGCGCCACGAAGCCCCGTTCCGGGCTGTCGGCCCAGCTATAGATCTGGGTCGGCAGGGCGGTGGCCGGTTCCATGATGTCGCCGGCGGCGCTGGTGATGAAGGCATTCATGCCGATCAGCAACAGCGGCGCGGTCTCGCCCAGCGCCTGCGCCAGGCCGATAATGGTGCCGGTCAGAATGCCGGGCATGGCCAGCGGCAGCACATGATGCATCATCACCTGATGCTTCGAGGCCCCTACCCCCAGCGCCGCCTCGCGGATCGACGGCGGCACCGCCTTCAGCGCGGCGCGGGTGGCGATGATGATGGTCGGCAGCGTCATCAGCGACAGCACCATGCCGCCAACCAGCGGCGCCGAACGCGGCAGCCCGAACCAGCCCAGAAACACCGCCAGACCGAGCAGGCCGAACACCACCGAGGGCACTGCCGCCAGATTGTTGATATTGACCTCGATCATGTCGGTAAACCGGTTCCTGACCGCGAATTCCTCCAGATAGACCGCCGCGGCAATGCCCATCGGGAAGCTGATCAGGAAACAGACCAGCAGGGTATAGAACGAGCCGGAGATAGCGCCGGACAGACCCGCCAGTTCCGGAAAACGGCTATCGGCGGAGAAAAACAGCGCCCAGTTAAAAGGAGTGCTGACCAGATCCTTACTCACCAATTGGTCAAACCAGGCGATCTGCTTGGGCGACTTGAAGCGCGGATTGGAAATCACCGGTATCTGACCGTTATGCAATGTCTGATAATGGGCCGACACCGGCACGCCGAGCCGCACCGTCTTGCCCAGCGCTTGCGGGTGATCGGCCAGATATTGCCGCAGCCGCCCTTCCGCCCCCGGCGCCAGAATCTGCAGCAGCGCCGTCTGCTTGGCCGGATAGAAATAGGACAGCAGCCCCTCATGCATGGCGGTCTTGAACGCGCCGTCCGATACATTTTCCCCGCCCAGGGTGTTCGGGTTGAGGTAAATGTCGAGCAAGACCTCGGCCTTGCCGTTCTTGTCCGTGATCACCCCCCGGTTTTCCAGCGCCCGGAACGCCCGGCGCTCCTTGCGGCTGAGGGCCGGCAGGGTGCGCGGAATGACATTCTTGTTGAGCTGGTCAAAGGGGTCCGACACCGGCAGGTCGAAATATATGGTCGTGCCGATCACCTCAGGATGCGCCACCACATAATCGCGCAGCCGGTACTGGGCGCCGCGGCTGAGAATCTTGCCGAGCGCGCTGCGCTCCCGGCGCGATTTCACCTCCGGGAACTGCGCCCTCAAAGCTTTGTTGACAATGGTCCGGTAATTGCCTTTTTCCGGCGCATCCGCCTTGACCTTGCCCGCATCGATATTCAGCTCCAGCCTGAGATGGGTCTGCACAAAGGCCTGATAGCCGTTCATCACCAGCGAGGTCACCAGCACCGCCAGCAGCAGCACCGCAATCCCGATCGCCCCGAGCCCCAGCAATTGCAGCCGGCGGTCGGCGGCATAGCGTTTTCTCAGGTGTTTTTTCTGGGCCGGTGAGTGCCAGTCATGCACCCGGGCGGCCGTTTCTGCGGAACTACTCATATCTTTCCCGATATTTCTGCACAATGCGCAGCGCCACCACATTCAGCGCCAGCGTGATGAAGAACAGCATCAATCCGAGCGCAAAGGCGGCCAGCGTCTTCGGATTGTCGAACTCGGTATCGCCGATCAAAAGCGTGACGATCTGCACCGTCACCGTGGTCACCGCTTCCAGCGGATTGACGGTCAGGGTGGCGATCAGCCCCGCCGCCATCACCACGATCATCGTCTCGCCGATCGCCCGGCTGGCGGCCAGCAATATGCCGCCCATGATCCCCGGCAGCGCCGCCGGCAGCAGCACATGGATAATGGTTTCGTTCTTGGTCGCTCCCATGCCATAGGAGCCGTCGCGCATGGAATGGGGCACCGCATTGATGGCATCGTCCGACAGCGAGGAAATGAACGGAATGATCATGATGCCCATCACCCCGCCGGCGGC
>PKTQ01000192.1 GCA_002869085.1 Hyphomicrobiales bacterium
CATTGCTAATATATTCAAGGGCCGGGGCGCGAATTCCGCACCCGCGCGGGGGCTTATTTGTGCTTCATGCCCATGGAAGCCGTTTTCTGAATGTGGATCATGATGCGGACCGGCCCGGCCTTCTCGAAGGTCAGGGTCAGGGGAAAGCTTTCGCCCTCCTTCAGCGGCGCCTTGAGGCCGATCAGCATCACATGATAGCTGCCGGGCTTCAGCTCGGCTTTGCCGCCGGCGGGAACCTCAATGCTCTCGACCTGGCGCATCATCATGACATCGTCCTTCATGATATGGGTGTGCAGCTCCACTTTGTGCGCCACGTCGCCGGCCGCATCGATCAGGCGGTCGGCGCTGTCGCCGCCATTTTGCACGGTCAGATAGGCAATGCCGGCCCGGGCCTTGCCGATCGAGGCGCGCGCCCAGCCGTCGTTCACTGTGATGGCGCCGGCGAGCGCCATCTGGCTGAAAAAGCAGAGCAGAGCGGTCAGGATCAGGGTTTTCAGAGTATTCATGTCAGCCTCGTTGTTGATTGTCGCCGGGAGGGCATCCGCCTCAGGCGTTCAGAATGTCCAATGCGGCCAGCAGGCCGCCTTTGCGGTGCGGAATGCCGGCGCTTTCCAGCCCCATCTCCACGCCGGCCAGGGCGCCGGCCAGAGTCAGGGAGTTCATATAGCCCAAATGCCCGACCCTGAACACCGTGCCGGCCACCTTGCCGAGGCCGGCGGCCAGGGACATGTCGAATTTGTCCAGCACCAGGGCGCGGAAGGCATCGGCGTCGTGGCCTTCCGGCAGACGGATGGCGGTAACCGCATTGCTGTAGCGCGCGGGGTCGGCGCACTGGATTTCCAGATCCCAGCCGATGACGGCGGCTCTGGTGGCGGCGGCCAGCTTGGCGTGGCGGGCGAAGACATTGTCCAGCCCCTCGTTCAGCAGCAGGTCGACCGCCTCACGCATGCCATAAAACAGGGTGACCGGCGGCGTATAGGGATAAAGCCCGTTGCCGGCCGCGGCGAGCATCGGCTCCCATTTGAAATAACCCCGGGGCAGGCGGGCCGAGGCCGAGGCTTCGAGGGCCTTTTCGCTGGCCACGTTGAAGCTGAGGCCGGGAGGCAGCATCAGACCCTTTTGCGAGCCGCTGATGGTGACATCGACCCCCCAGTCGTCATGGCGGTAGTCGGTGGCGCAGAGCGAGGAGATGGTATCGACCATCAACAGGGCCGGATGGCCGGCTTCGTCCATGGCGGCGCGCAGCGCCGGAATGTCCGAGGTCACGCCGGTGGCGGTTTCGTTATGCACCGCCAGCACAGCGCGGATATTGTGGGCTGTGTCGGAGGCCAGGACGGTCGCCACCGCCGCCGGGTCGATGCCGCTGCGCCAGTCACCGGGGATTTCCACGACATTGAGGCCGAGATCGGCGGCAATGGTCTTCCACAGATGCGAGAAATGACCGGTTTCGGGCACCAGGACCCCGTCTCCCGGCGACAGGGTATTGACGAGGGCGGCCTGCCAGGCGCCGGTGCCGGAGGCGGGAAAGGTCATCACCGGATGGATGGTCTTGAAAATCTGTTTCAGATCGCGGGAGATGCCGGCGGCCAGGGCGGCGAATTGCGGTCCGCGATGGTCGAGCGCTGGCATGGCCATCGCCTGGGCCACCCGGTCGGGGATGATGGTGGGGCCGGGAACCTGCAGGAAATATCTTCCGGGGGCTGGTGTGGGCATGGGGCTCTCCTTGCGGGCGCCGGGCGCTCGCCCGGATAAATTACATGTTTCTAATGAAAGACAGCAATAAACGATGGCGGAGGATACGGCAATATGGATGGCTTGCCTCTTTATTGACAAATCTTTGCCTTAAAGGGCATTTGAAACAGCTCGAAAACCTATTATACAAATCTGCTTCATGATATAGACACGGGGATTGTGCGGGGCTGGCACCCGGTTTCTGACAAAGGTGATGAAATTGAAGTTTCGGCAATATTCCATTCTCGCCGCCATGGCTGCTGTTTGCGGTCTGGTGCTGGCGGGCTGCGGCGGGGCCAAGATCGAGCAAAAATATCCGATCAAGCAGCGCAATAAGTGGTATCAGAATGAAAAAGACGCCCCGGTCAAAGGCAAGCTGTTCGGCGGCGATGCCGGCATCCTGAAGGGCAAGAAAAAGGGCGATGGCGGCGGCGGCGGCATCGGCGTCAATGGCTATCTGTGGCGGGCTTCGCTCGACACGGTATCGTTCATGCCGCTCAAATCGGCCGATCCGTTTGGCGGGGTGATCATCACCGACTGGTATATTGCCGACGCCACACCGAATGAGCGGCTGAAAATCACCGTTTACATTCTCGACCGGCGCCTCAGGGCCGATGCGGTGCGGGTGTCGGTGTTCAAGCAGCGCAAGCGCGGCTCGTCCTGGCGCGATGCGGCGGTGAGCAGCCAGACGGCGCGCAAACTGGAAAATCAGATTCTGACCCGGGCCCGGGAGCTGCGCATCAGCCATCTGGACTGAGGGCCCTGCCCTGCGTGATGAGCGGGGCGGCACGGAGACAACAGTAAAGGGTTTGGGGGCAATGGAGCGTTATAACGCCGCCGAGTGCGAGCCGCGCTGGCAGTCGATCTGGGAACAGAAGGACATATTCAAGGCCAGCGAGGATTCCTCGGCGCCGAAATATTATGTGCTGGAGATGTTCCCCTATCCGTCCGGGCGCATCCATATCGGGCATGTGCGCAATTACACCATGGGCGATGTGGTCGCCCGCTATAAGCGCGCCAAGGGCTTCAATGTGCTGCATCCGATGGGCTGGGACGCGTTCGGCATGCCGGCGGAAAACGCCGCCATGGAGCGTGGCATCCACCCGGCCGGCTGGACTTTCGACAATATCGCGGCCATGCGCGCCCAGCTCAAGCTGATGGGCCTGTCGATCGATTGGAGCCGCGAGATCGCCACCTGCCATCCGGGTTATTACCAGCATGAGCAGGCCATGTTCCTCGATTTCCTGGAAGCGGACCTCGCCTATCGGAAGAAGTCCAAGGTCAATTGGGATCCGGTCGATCATACGGTGCTGGCCAATGAGCAGGTGATCGACGGGCGCGGCTGGCGCTCGGGCGCGGTGGTCGAACAGCGTGAGCTGTCGCAATGGTTCCTGCGCATCAGTGATCTGTCGGAAGAGCTGATCGCGGCGCTGGACGATCTGGAGCGCTGGCCGGAAAAAGTGCGGCTGATGCAGCGCAACTGGATCGGCAAATCGACCGGTCTGCTGATGCGGTTCCGGTTCGATGCCGCCAGTGCCGAAAGCACCGCCCTGCCGCTGGAGGTGTACACCACCCGGCCGGACACGCTGTTCGGGGCCAGTTTCTGCGCCCTGTCGGCGGAGCATCCGATCACCCGGGAGCTGGCCCGGAGCAATCCGGAGCTGCAGCAGTTCGTCGAGGAATGCCGGCGGGTCGGCACCAGCGAGGAGGAAATCGAGCGGGCCGAGAAAAAGGGCTTCGATACCGGGTTGCGGGTGGTGCATCCGTTTGACGAGAATTGGACCCTGCCGGTCTATGTGGCCAATTTCATCCTGATGGATTACGGCACCGGGGCGATTTTCGGCTGTCCGGCCCATGACCAGCGCGATCTCGATTTCGCCCATGCCTATGGGCTGGGAGTGGTGCCGGTGGTGATTCCGCAAGGCGAGGACCCGGCGGCTTTCGAGGTCGGGCGCGAGGCTTATACCGGGCCGGGCCGGATCGCCAATTCGCGCTTTCTCGATGGCATGAGCGTCGATGAGGCCAAGGCCGAAGTGGCCCGGCGTCTGGGCGCGGAGGGTATGGGCGAGCCCCAGACCCATTACCGGCTGAGGGATTGGGGGGTGTCGCGCCAGCGTTACTGGGGCTGTCCGATCCCGGTGATTCACTGCCCGGATTGCGGCATCGTGCCGGTGCCCAAGGCCGATTTGCCGGTGGTGCTGCCGGAGGATGTGAGCTTCGACAAGCCGGGTAACCCGCTGGAGCGCCATCCGAGCTGGAAACATGTGAGCTGCCCGCAATGCGGCGCGGCGGCTGAGCGCGAGACCGACACATTCGATACCTTTATCGATTCGTCCTGGTATTTCACCCGCTTCTGCTCGCCCCGGGCCGAAGGGCCGGTGGACCGGGCGGCGGCCGATTACTGGCTGCCGGTGGATCAATATATCGGCGGCATCGAGCATGCGATCCTGCATCTGCTTTATTCGCGCTTTTATACCCGCGCCATGCACCGCACCGGCCATGTGGGGCTCGACGAGCCGTTTGACGGGCTGTTCACCCAGGGCATGGTGGTGCACGAAACCTATCAGGATAAGGACGGTAACTGGCTGAGCCCGGACGAAGTGCGGATCACCGGCGAAGGGGCGGACCGCAGCGCCAGCCATGTGGATAGCGGTGGTGAGGTGACGATCGGGCCGATCGAGAAAATGTCCAAATCGCGCCGCAATACCGTCGATCCGGCCGAGATCATCGAGCAATATGGCGCTGATACGGCGCGCTGGTTCATGCTGTCCGATTCGCCGCCGGAGCGGGACATTGAATGGACCGATGCTGGCATCGAGGGCGCCTCGCGCTTCGTGCAGCGCCTGTGGCGGGCCGTCTCGCAGGCGGCAGAGCTGATGAGCGCGCCGGGACAGGCCGAGCCGGCGGAAATGGGCGCGGACGGGGCTGAGCTACGCAAGCAGGCGCACCGGGCGCTGCAGGCGGTCGGCGCGGATATCGAGGGGCTGCGCTTCAACCGGGCGGTGGCGCGCATTTACGAACTGACCAATGCGGTCAATGCCGCCCTGCCGGCGGCGGCCAAGGCGGATGCCGGCTATCGCTGGGCGCTGCGCGAGGCGGTCGAGATTCTGATCGTGATGATCGGGCCGATGATGCCGCATCTGGCGGAGGAATGCTGGACCCGTATCGGTCACCAAGGCCTGCTGGCCGATGTGGCCTGGCCCGAAGCGGATGAGGCCCTGCTGGCCGAAAATATGGTGACCGTGGCGGTGCAGGTGAACGGCAAGCGCAAGGGCGAGATCAGCTATCCGCGCGGCGCCGACAAGGCAGAAGTGGAATCTCTGGCAATGGGACTGGACACGGTGATCCGGGCCATGCAGGATAAGCCAGTGAAAAAAGTGATCATCGTCCCGGAAAGAATCGTCAATGTCGTGGTCTGAAGTCATCCGGCGAAGCCTGACTGCCCTCGCGGTGGGGCTATGGCTGGCCGTGGCCACCGGCGCCTGCGGGTTCCAGCCGCTTCATGCCAATAAGCCCGGCGGCGGCAATGTGGCGCAATCCCTGGCGAGCATCGCCATTCCCGAGCCGCGCGACCGGTTGCACCAGCTTGTCAGAAACGAGCTGATATTGGGCGGGATGAGCCAGAATGAGGGCGTCGGCCTCTATAAGCTCGATTTCCAGGTGGCGGAGATCGGGACGGATGTGCTGGTGAAGCGTTCGTCGCTGGTGGAGCGGCGGATGATGCTGCTCGTCCTGACCTTCAAGCTGATGGACGGGTCGAAAAAGCCGGCCTTCGTAGGCAAGAACACGGTCAAGGTCTCCTATAACCGCACGGCTTCGGAGTTCAATAATCTGCGGGCGCAAAAAGATGCCAGGGAACGGGCCGCCAAGCGCCTGGCTCAGATATTGCAGACCCGCCTGGCCGCCTGGCTGAGCAAGAACCGGCCGCAAAGCTGAGGCGGGCCGGCGCCGTGCCGCGGGCGGGTGCGCTCCGGGTTCGCCGCATGGATATGCGATGATGAGAAGCCATAGCAGGCGCTGTTTTTTCTCCCTTTGCCCGCGGAGCGGACCATGACCCAGCTCAAAGGGGCCGGCATCAAGGCGTTTTTGAACCGGCCCGATCCGGATGTCAGCCTGGTGCTGCTTTATGGACCGGACCGGGGCCGGGTGGCCGACCGCGCCGGGCGGCTGGTGAAATCGGTGCTGGGGCCGCAGCCGGACCCGTTCATTCTGACTGAGATCGACGGCGCGCAACTGGCTGCGGATTTCGGCCTGCTGGCCGATGAGCTGCTGGCGATCCCGTTCATGGGCGGGCGCAAGACCGTGCGCCTCAGGGGGTTTGAAAAGCGGCTGGAAAAAAGGCTGGTGGAGCTGATCAAGGATCCGCGCCTGCGCCAGAGCCTGCTGATCATCGAATCGGATATGCTGACGCCGGATTCGTCGCTGCGGCGGATCTGCGAGGCGGAATCCTTTGCCGCGGCGATTGCCTGTTTCGAGGATGACGGGCGCTCGCTCGGTGAGCTGCTCGATCAGGAAATGGCCCGCTATGGCCAGTCGATCAGCCGCGAGGCCAGGGCCATATTTCTGGGCCAATTGGGGGCGGACCGGCGCTTGTCCCGGTCCGAGGTCGAAAAGCTGTGCCTTTATGCGGGCCGGGACAGCCGCATCGACATGGAAGAAGTGGAGGCGATCAGCGGCGATAGCGGCGCGCTCACCCTTGATATGATTGCCGATTGCACCGGATTGGGGGATCTGAGCGGCCTTGACCATCATTTGCAGCGGGCGCTGGCCAGCGGCACCCATCCCGCGTCCATATTGAGCGCGGTGATGCGCCATTTCACCGCTCTTTTTGAAGTGGCGGTGCAGAGCGGACAGGGAAAGCCGGCCCGCTCCAGCATGAGCCGGCTGCGCCCGCCGGTGCATTTCAAGCGCCAGGACAAGTTCCTGCGTCAGGCGCAGTCCTGGACCCAGCAGGATCTGCGCCAGGCATTGAAGCTATTGCGCGAGGGCGAGAAACTGACCCGGCTGGGGCTGGGCGAGGTGGCGACCCTGGTGTCGCGCGATCTGCTGCGAATCGCCTCGCTGGCCACCCGGCAGCGCTGAGGCATGACGGGCGGGCAAATATGCGGGCTTAACCCGCCGATGATCCGGGCGACGGCATTTTATCCTTGACGCCAGCGCCGAAAAAGGGTGTGTCAACACCCATACCCATTATGACCGTGGAACCTGATCGGTGAGCGGGCGGCAGGCTTGTAAGCCCGGCCGCGGCGGGCGGAGCCCCGTTTGCCGACCGGCCCCGGCCTCACTGACGGCGATGGGGCGCTTCACGCTTCGGGCGGACCAAGGCCTCCGGTGAAACGCTCCCCACCGACCACAAAACCCCGCCTTGCCGTGTCCCTTTGATGCAAAGACAGGCTGAAGCGGTCCAGATAAGGAAACATGCCATGAGCGATATCGTTGACCAGGCCATCCAGGCTTTGATGACCCTGCCGACAGAGGAACGCGACCGGATCGCCTATGAGCTCATCGAGCGGCTTGAGGACAAGAATGAATGGGATGGCATTGTGTGGACGCCGAAATCCCAGGCCTGGCTGGAAAAGGCCTCTGCCAAGACGCTGAAAACCTATGAAAAGCAGGCGTCCCGGCTGTCCTATCACCTGATATCGCTGCCCTCGGAGGAATATCTGCGCGAAGACAGCTATTGGAAAGCCTATGAGGATCTGCCGCAGCCGACCCGCGCGCTGGCCGAGAAGACCTATAAATTGTGGAAAGAAGACCCGGCCCATTCCAGTCTGCGCTTCCGGCAGGTGCATGAGAGCCTGCCGGTGTTTTCGTTCCGGGTCGGCATGAAACACCGCACCATCGGGATCAAGACCCCGGACGACAAAATGGCCTGGTTCTGGGTCGGCTCTTTTGATCAATATCAGGAACTGGTCGGCGATAAATAACCAGGTGCTGAAGATTTAACCGGGTGGGGCCAGATGGCTCACGGCGCCGAGCGCGCCATATTGCTTCAGCGCGGCGAGACTTTCCGTGACCGCCCCGGCAAAGGCGGCATTGGCGGCGAGTTCGGGCGTGAAAATCTCCTCAATGCCCAGCGCGGCGCCGGCGAGGGCCTGCGGTTCGTCCAGATGCGGGGCCAGCCCGGCGGCGAGCCGGTCGGCCATCGGGTCGCGCACATCGATGGGGTTGCCCTCAAGATCGATGCCGGCGGCATAATGCACCCAACCGGCGACCGCCAGGGCAAGGCGGCCTATGGGTAGGCCGCGCTGCAAACGCCACGCCAGGGTGCCGAGCAGGCGCTGGGGCAGTTTCTGAGAGCCGTCCATGGCGATCTGCCAGCATTTGTGCCGCAGGGAGGGGTTGGCGAAACGCGCCAGCAAGTCGTCGATATAGGCGCCAAGGTCAAAGCCGCCGGGGGCGCTCAATGTGGGGCGGATTTCCTCCTGCATCAGGGCGGCGACAAAGGCGCGCATCGGCGCATTGTCCATGCAGTCGGATATATATTCCAGCCCGCCGAGATAACCCAGATAGGCCATGGCCGAATGGGGGCCGTTCAGAAGGCGCAGCTTGATCAGCTCATAGGGGGCGACATCTTCGACCAGCATGGCCCCGGCCGTCTCCCAGGCCGGGCGGCCTTGCGGAAAATTGTCCTCCACCACCCATTGGCTGAAGGGCTCGGTGATCACCGAGCCCGCATCCGCATAGCCCAGATCGTCGGCAACGCATGTGAGACCCTCATCGGTCATGGCCGGCACGATGCGGTCGACCATGGTGCCGGGAAAGGCCACATTGTCTTCGATCCAGCCGGCGAGGGACGGCGAGATGAGCCCGGCATATTCCAGCAGCAGGCGGCGCAGGGACTTGCCGTTATCAGGCAGATTATCGCAGCTAAGCACGGTGAAGGGGGCAAGGCCGGCCTGGCGGCGCAGATCAAGCGCGCGGGCCAGCAGGCCGATGGCGGTGGCCGGGCTTTCCGGCGCGGCCAGATCGGCGGCAATGGCCGGATCGCCGGTGAGCAGGCGGCCGCTGGCCGGATCGCGATAATAGCCCTTTTCGGTGACGGTCAGCGAGACGATGCGGGTGGCCGGCGCGGCCATCAGCGCCAGCAATTCCGGCCGCTCGCCGGGCGCGAAGATCACCCGACGCACTGCCCCGATCACCCGGCAATGGCGCGCGCTGCCCGCGAGCGCGGTGACCGAATAGAGCCCCTGTTGCGGATTGAGCTGGTCCGGCACGGAGCGCCCGCGCAGACTGACACCGGCAATGGCCCAGTCGCCGCCATGGGCGGCCAGAATATCGTCGGTATAAACCGCCTGATGGGCGCGGTGAAAAGCGCCGATGCCCAGATGCACAATGCCGATGCCGCAGGCCTCGCGGTCATAGGCCGGCACTTCGATATGGGCGGGAAGCCTGGTCAGCGCCGCGATGGATAAACGTTGCATGAAAAAATCTCCGGATGGGCGCTGCCGGTCTCAGAGCCGGTAGGCCTGTTTGGCGAAACGATAGGCCAGATCATGAGCCAGTTCGGCGGCCTCGCTCTCCCCCAGCCGGTGCTCGCTGACCAGTTCGGCCAGGAAGCGGCAATCGATGCGGCGGGCGACATCATGCCGGGCCGGTATGGACAGGAAGGCGCGGGTGTCGTCATTAAAGCCGACCGTGTTGTAGAAACCGGCGGTTTCGGTGACGGCGCGGCGATAACGCAGCATGCCTTCCGGGCTATCGAAGAACCACCAGGCCGGCCCAAGCTTCAGGATCGGGTAATGGCCGGCCAGGGTGGCCAGCTCGCGGCTATAGGCGGTCTCATCGAGGGTGAACAGGATGATGCTTAATCCGGACTCATTGCCGAAGCGGTTCAGCAGGGGGCGCAGCGCCTCAACATAATCGGTGCGCATGGGAATGTCGGCGCCCCTGTCGGGGCCGAAGGCCTCGAACAAATCGCGGTTGTGATTGCGCAGACAGCCGGGATGGATCTGCATCACCAGGCCGTCATCGAGGCTCATGCGCGCCATCTCGGTCAGCATCTGGGCGCGGAACAGCTCGGCGTCTTCGGGCCGGGGATCGCCGTCCAGCACCTTGGCGAACAAATCGGCGGCCTCGGCCGGGGCAAGATCGGCGGTGGCGGCACTGGGGTGGCCGTGATCGGTGGAGGTGGCGCCGCGGGCGATGAAATAGGCGCGCCGGTTCCGGAGCGCGTTCAGATAGCCGCTCCAATTGTGGCAGTCCTCGCCGGTGATTTCTCCGAGCCTTTCAATATTATCCCGAAAGCCGGCAAAATCCGGATCGACAACCGGGTCGGGCCGGAAGGCGGTGACCACTTTGCCGCTCCAGCCGCTGGCCTGGATGCGGTCGTGGTGAGCCAGATCATCAAGCGGCGATTCGGTGGTGGCGATGGCCTCGATATTAAAGCGCTCGAACAGCGCCCGGGGGCGGAATTCCGGCCGGGCCAGGCAATCGCTGATTTGGTCGTAAATGTCATCGGCGGTGTCCGGGCCGAGCGGCTTGTGGATGCCGAACACGAAGGACAAGGCATGGTCGAACCACAGGCGCGACGGGGTGCCGCGGAACAGATAAAAATTGTCGGCGAACAGACGCCAGATCTTGCGGCTGTCGGTTTCGACCGGCTGGCCGTCGCGCCGGGCAATGCCGAGCCGCTCCAGGGCGATGCCCTGGCTGTAGAGCATGCGATAGAGATAGTGATCGGGCTTCAGCAGCAGGCTGGCCGGGTCGGGGAAGGGCTGGTCGTCGGCGAACCATTGCGGGTCGGTGTGGCCGTGCGGGCTGATGATCGGCAGGTCCCGGACCCCGGCATAGAGCCGGCGCGCCAGATCGCGCACGCCCTTGTCGGCGGGGAACAAACGGTCTTCATGGATCAACAGGCTATCGGTCATGGCTATCACTCCCCGGCGGATCGGTCCTGATCGGACTTGATATTGATAAGGTCAAGCTCGGATGCGGCCATCAGCACCCCGGTGACCCTTTTGAGATGCGCCTGCATGGCGCGGCGGGCTCCGTCCGGGTCGCGGGCGGCCAGGGCGGCGATGATGTCGCGGTGATCCATCACCGCCAGCGAATCATCGCTCCAGTCGCGGCGCTTTTCGATTTCCCGGATCACTTCATGCAGTTTGCGCCACATGGGCATGCGGGCGCGAAATTCCCAGAGCTGCTCGACGGCGGCGGCCATGGCGCTGTTGCGGGTGGCGCGGGCGATGATGCGGTGAAACTGCCGGTCGGTGGTCTCGGCAGGCCGGTGGCCGGCGGCGAGCCGTTCCATGCGGCGATTGGCCTGGGTGAGTTCCTCCAGCTCCAGATCGCTGATATTGCGCGCCGCGATGGCGGCGGCCTCGCCCTCGATATGCAGCCGCGCCTCCATCAGCTCGAACGGGCCGGGCCCGGTGTCCTTGCGGGCGCTCGGGGCGGCGTCGCCGCGCACGAAAATGCCGCTGCCGGTGCGGATCTCGATCACCCCGGCCAGCTCAAGCGCGATCATCGCCTCGCGGATGGTCGGACGGCTGACCTGCAGGCTGGCGGCCAGTTCGCGCTCGGCGGGCAGGCGCCCGCCGGGCTTGTACTCGCCCTTGGCGATCAGGCGGGTGAGCTGATCGGCAACTTCCTGATAGAGACGGCGGGGCTTTATCGGTTCGACCGGCATGGCGGTTTCGGGCCCTCCTTCTCGCGGTTCTTGACCCGGCTTCAACACTATGATCCAATGAGATATTGGTCAAGTGGTAAGACCAATTCAGCGAGGCGTAAATGGCCCGCTTCATACCGGGAAACAGGCCCTTGAGCAGCGATGAGCGGATCATCATTCTGCACCCGCATGACAATGTGGCGGTGCTGAAGCAGGACATGGCGGCCGGGGCGGCGATTGCCGCGCCGCAGGGCAAAATTCTCTGCGCCCAGGCGATCCCGCGCGGGCACAAGCTGGCGCTGGCGCCGATTGAGGCGGGGGCGGCGGTGATCAAATATGACCAGATCATCGGCTTTGCCGCCGAGGCCATCGCACCGGGCGCGCATGTGCATGACCACAATCTGACGCTTGGTGATTTCGGGCGTGATTTCGAGCGCGATTTCGGGCGCGATTTTCCGGCGGCGGCGCCAACGTCTGAAGGCGCGGAGACGGCGCAGGATGGGGCAGAGACGGCGCGGATGTTCCAGGGCTATCGCCGGGCGGATGGGCGGGCCGGCACCCGCAATTTCATCGCTGTGCTCAGCACGGTGAATTGTTCGGCCAGTGTGTGCCGGGCCATCGCCAATGCCTTTGCGGGGCCGGCGATGGACGATTATGCCCATGTGGACGGGGTGGTGGCCTGCACCCATGATTTCGGCTGCCAGAGCCATGAGCGCCTGGATCGGGTGCTCGCCGGCTATGCCCTCCATGCCAATGTGGCGGGCTTTGTCATGGTCGGGCTCGGCTGCGAGAACACCCATGTGCGGGGCCTGAGGGAAAAATACCGGCTGCCGGAACATGATATGGCGCGCTATCTGGTGATCCAGGAGGAGGGAGGCACAAGGAAAACCGTTGAGCGGGGCATCGCCATGGTGCGGGAAATGCTGGAGCGCGCCAATGGGTGCCGGCGCAAGCCCATTCCAGCGGCCGAGCTTGTTCTGGGGCTCGAATGCGGCGGCTCGGATGCCTATTCGGGCATGACTGCCAATCCGGCGCTGGGGCGGGCGTCCGATCTGCTGGTGGGGCAGGGCGGCACGGCGGTGCTGTCGGAGACGCCGGAGATCTTTGGGGCCGAGCATTTGCTGACCCG
>PKTQ01000062.1 GCA_002869085.1 Hyphomicrobiales bacterium
AGGTCCTGCAGCGCCGCCAGATTGTCCGGATGGCCAACCGCATAAGCATCGATGGCCGCCTTGACTGCGCGGATGGTCAGGGGCGCATTGGCCGAGATCGCGCCGATCACCCCTTCGGTGACCGCTTCGAGGTCGCTGTCCGGCACCGCATGGTGCACAAGCCCCAGCTCCAGCGCCTGGCGCGCATGATAGGTGCGGGCGGTGAACAGGATTTCCTTGGCGTGTCCCGCCCCGGCGATCGCCACCAGCGTGCCAACCCATTGCGGCGCATAGCCCACCCCCAGCCGCGCCGCCGGAATGGCAAAACTGGCATTTTCCGCCGCGATCCTGAGATCGCAATTGATCGCCAGCGCCAGGCCGCCGCCCAGGCAGTGGCCTGATATCATCGCCAGGGTCGGCTTTTTCGCCATCGCCACCGCCCGGAACGCCGCGTCATTGGCCGCATCGTAATGACGGCCCGCATCGGCGCCGGCCCGCACCTCGGCAAACTCGCCGATATCGGCCCCGGCCGAAAAGGCCTCGCTGCCCGCGCCTCTGAGCGCGATGATCCGCACCTCCGGGTCCGCGTCAAGCTCGGCAACCATATGGGGGATTTGCCGCCACATTTCATAGGTGATGGCGTTGCGCTTATGCGGCCGGTTGAACACCAGCCAGCCGACCGCGCCGCGGCGGTCCATGTGAAGAGGGGCATGATTTTCGGTCATCTGTGAACTCATTTTGCCGTGAATGGGGCCAATCTGCCGG
Source organism: Hyphomicrobiales bacterium (assembly GCA_002869085.1). Taxonomy (GTDB): domain Bacteria; phylum Pseudomonadota; class Alphaproteobacteria; order Rhizobiales; family BM303; genus BM303. The sequence continues at coordinate 745 of PKTQ01000062.1, forward strand.
TTATATGCTATTGTAGCCTCCGGCTGAACGTCTTATCTGTTCCAAATGGGTTTCAGGAGAGAATGGATGCAACAGCAATCAGAACCGCGCCGCCGCGCCGCCGACCGGGTCGATCCGGTCTGGGACCGGATCTGCCATGAGGCCGAAGAGGCCGCAAGGCGCGAGCCGCAATTCTCAGGTTATCTGTTTTCCTCGATCCTCAACCACAACACCCTCGAGCAGGCGGTCAGCTACCGCATCGCCGAGATTCTCGATCATGCCGATATCCGCGCCACGCTGATCCGCCAGGCCTATGAGGAATTGTTCGAGCGTGAACCCAAGGTCGGCGAGGCGATGCGGGCCGACATCGTCGCGGTGTTTGAGCGCGATCCGGCCTGTGACCGCTATATCGAGCCGGTGCTCTATTTCAAGGGTTTTCAGGCCCTGCAGACCTACCGGCTGGCCCATGCCATGTGGAATATGGGCCGCAAGGACTTCGCGCTTTACCTGCAGAGCCGGGCCTCGAAAATTTTCGGGGTCGACATTCACCCCGCCTCCAGGGTCGGTCACGGCGTGTTCATCGACCATGCCCATGCCATCGTCATCGGCGAAACCGCAGTGGTGGAAAACGAGGTGTCGATCCTGCATGACGTCACCCTGGGCGGTACCGGCAAGACCCATGGCGACCGGCATCCGAAAATCCGCAAGGGCGTGCTGATCGGCGCCGGCGCCAAGATTCTCGGCAATATCGAAGTCGGCTGCTGCGCCCGGGTGGCGGCGGGCAGCGTGGTGCTGACCGATGTGCCACCGGCGGTGACCGTGGCTGGGGTTCCGGCGCGCATCGTCGGCGAGGCCGGCTGCTCGGAACCGGCCCTGAAAATGGACCACACCCTTGCCAGCGCCGCCGAAGGCGGGTAACACATCCCCAACATTCCGGTGCCCTTGAGGCGCCGGCACGGCTGGCGCGCCAGAACGGCCCGTGTCGTGAGCAATCTTACCAAATTCGAGGAGTTCCGCAGTGAACGGAAAAGAAATAGGCCGTATTGAAGCCTATATGAAACGCACCTTTCGGCTCGACACCATCGAGCTGCGCCAGCGCCCCAATTCAACCGATTCCGCCGAGGTCTATATCGGCGACGAATTCATCGGCCTTGTGTTCCGCGATGACGAGGACGACGAGCTCTCCTATAATTTCCAGATGGCGATCCTGGAGTTCGATCTCGACCAGATGGACTGATCGTCCCCTGGTCGGTCATCAGATCTAATATGCGTTCTTGGTGTCGAGCAGCGAGAACGGCGTCATGATGATGATGTAGAGATCGAACAGCCCCGACCAGTTCTCGATATAA
>PKTQ01000114.1 GCA_002869085.1 Hyphomicrobiales bacterium
CGGCTGCACCCTCGCTTCGGCAGTGGCCGCCGGTCTCGCCAAGGGCTTGCCGCTGATCAAGGCGGCGGAAGACGCCAAGCACTATCTCTCCGGCGCCATCTCCCATGCCGATGAGCTCAGCATCGGCGAGGGCGCCGGCCCGGTACATCATTTTTACAACATCTGGAGTTCCTAGATGAGCCCGATTTCACGCCGAAACATTCTGAAGGGCCTTGGCGCCGGCGCCGGGCTTGCCGCCGGTTTGCCGGCCCAGGCCAGCCGCGCCGCCGGCAAGGACGCCGGGGATGCCATCTCATGGCGCATGGTCAGCTCATGGCCGCGCAACCTGCCCGGGCCGGGCATGACGGCGGACCGGCTCGCCAAGCGCATCACCGCCATGAGCCGGGGCCGTTTGAAAATCCGGCTTTATGCGGCCGGCGAACTGGTGCCGGCGCTGCAGGCGTTCGACGCCGTGTCGGTCGGCACCGCCGAAATGGCCCACACCGCCTCTTTCTTCTGGGCCGGCAAAATGCCGGCGGCGGCCTATTTCACCGCCACCCCCTTCGGTCTTACTCCCACCGAGCACCAGGCCTGGATCTATCATGGCGGCGGCCAGGCCCTGTGGGACGAGCTTTACGGCGCTTTTGGCATCAAGCCCTTCATGGCCGGCAATACCGGCGGCTCGATGGGCGGCTGGTTCAAGCGCGAAATTCATAGTCTCGAGGATATGAAGGGGCTGAAATACCGCATGCCCGGCCTCGGCGGCGAGGTGGTGCACCGCCTTGGCGCCACTCCGGTGCTGCTGCCGCCATCGGAAATCCTGCCCGGTCTGCAATCGGGCCTGATCGACGGCGCCGAATTTCTCGGCCCCTGGAGCGACCTTGCCCTCGGCTTTCACAAGGTCGCGCCCTATTATTACACCCCCGGTTTCCATGAACCGAACGGCACCGGCGAATGCCTGATATCCCGCAAGGCCTGGGACGGGCTGCCGGAGGACCTGCAAGAGGTGATCCGCGCCGCCTGCGCCGCCGAGGATACCTATTCGCTGGCCGAGACCGAATGGAACAACGCCGTCGCCCTCAAGACCCTGACCGAAAAACACCGGATCAGCGTCAGGACCTTCCCGGCAGATCTGCTGGCCGCCGCGCGCATCGAGGCCACCGAGGTGATGCTGGACTTTTCCCGGCGCGGCGGGCTCGATAAGCGCATTTACCAGTCTTACGAGGCGGCAAGGAAACGCGCCATCGACTGGGCCGCCATTTCCGCCACCCCCTTCATAAATTCCCGCATAGGATAGGAGCCCCCCATGAACAATCAGAACAATCCGGAATTCAACGTCACCACCGGACCCCTGCCATCCTCGCGCAAAATCCATGTCACGGGATCGCGGCCCGACATCAGGGTGCCGATGCGCGAGATCGACCTGCACCCCAGCGCCGACGAGCCGCCGATCACGGTCTATGACACCTCCGGCCCCTATACCGACCCGGCCGTCACCACTAATATCTATGAAGGCCTGCCGCGCCTGCGCGAGGCCTGGGTCGAGGAGCGCGGCGACACCGAGCGCTATCAGGGTCGCCATGTGAAACCCGAGGACAACAGCTTTGCCGAGGGCGACCGGCTGGTGAGCGAATTTCCCAATCTGCACCAGCCCCGCCGCTCGAAATCGGGCGAGGCGGTGACCCAGCTCGCCTATGCCCGCCGCGGCATTATCACCCCGGAGATGGAATATATCGCCATCCGCGAGAACATCGCCCGCGAAGAGGCCGCCGAGGCGGTCTCGGGCGGCGAATCCTTCGGCGCGTCGGTGCCCGCCTTTGTCACCCCGGAATTCGTGCGCGACGAGATCGCCCGCGGCCGCGCCATCATCCCGGCCAATATCAACCATCCGGAAGCCGAGCCGATGATCATCGGCCGCAATTTCCTGGTCAAGATCAATGCCAATATCGGCAATTCGGCCATCACCTCCTCGGTGGCCGAGGAAGTGGACAAGATGGTGTGGTCGATCCGCTGGGGCGGCGACACGGTGATGGACCTGTCGACCGGACGCAATATCCATAATATCCGCGAATGGATCATCCGCAATTCCCC
>PKTQ01000235.1 GCA_002869085.1 Hyphomicrobiales bacterium
TCAAGGTCGGATACCCGGACCATGGTATGGAGGAATTTCATCTGCGCTGTCCTTTGTCTGTTGGCAATTCATGAATTGTCCAGGTGATATATGGGTTGCAACAGAGAAAAATAACCCCGGAGGTGATCGAAAGATCGGAAGATGCTCTAGCCCAGCTCGACCAGCACGATTTCCGGCGGAATGCCAAAACGCACCGGCAGGATGCTTGTCCCAAGTCCACCAGAAACAATCAGATGACGGTCATTTTCAACCACATGCCCATATGCAAAGCGATTGCCGTAATAAGACGGCACAACAGGCGACCAACCGGCCAATCTGACCTGGCCGCCATGTGTGTGGCCGGATAATGTCAGCGAGATGCGGGAGGGAACATCCACAAATATATCAGGCTCATGGGCGAGTAGAATTGCCGGCGCATCATCGGTGATTTTGTCGATCGTCCCTGTCAGATCGTCGCGCCCCAGCCATCGTCCTCTGTTTTTAGCCTGAGGATGTCTGATTCTATTGGCATGATCTGCCCGGAGGGCGAGCTGATCCCCCAACCCCAGGAGCCAAAATGGCATGCCGTTATTATTCAGCCGAATGGCCTCGTTCTCATAGACCGGTATTCCCGCTTTTTTCAAAGCCAACTGGCCGAAGGTTGGGCCGGTCCCGGTTTTTTGAGCGGTTCGGTCATGCCACCAGTCATGATTTCCCAGTATGGCATGTACGCCCAGTGGTGCTTGCAACCGTCCGAAAAGGGGCGCCCACTGATGTGAGTGAATTTCACCTGTTCTGATGCTGATTCCGGCTGAATAGTCGCCCAATAATACAATCAGGTCAGCGCGCAATTCATTTGTCCGATCGATGATCGTGGCAAGCCGGTCCAGTGAAAGCCATGGCTGGCTGATATGAAAATCACTGAGGGCGGCAATTTTCAGCTTCAATCCTGTTGGCCATCCCTTGGGCGTCAGGCGGTAACGGGACACGCCCAGGCGGATAAGGGGCTCGATACCAAAGGCATAACCGGCGCCGCCAATTCCTGCCACGAAACTGGCGCCGATATATTTTATGAACTGACGTCTGGTGATCATTCATGGCTCGATTATTGTTCAGCCGGGGTTGCATAGCCGGGATATGAGGCAATTTCATGATGTGTTCATCGCCGGGTGTTTGTGGCTCCGGGGCTCGCAATGAGATCCGTGCGCCGAATGCGCAGTTGCGCTTTTTGTCCCGCGCTTTCATACTCCGCAGCGTTGATTTTCGCCCTTAGGACAGGCCCGCCATGAAAGCCCTGCCGACCCTGAAACAATTGCGCTATCTGGTGGCGCTGGCCGACCATGGCCATTTCGGACGCGCGGCCGAGGCCTGTTTCGTCACCCAGTCCACCCTCAGCAGCGGCATCCAGGAGCTCGAGGCGCTGCTGGGCGCGCCGCTGGCCGAGCGCACAAGGCGCACGGTGATGCTGACCCCGCTCGGCGAGCGCATGGTCAAGCACGCCCATGACCTTCTTCGCATGGCCGAGGACATGGTTGATCTTGCCCACAAGCAGCAGGGCATCCAGTCGGGCGAGATCCGCCTCGGGGTGATCCCGACCATCGGGCCCTATGCCCTGCCCGCCGCCCTGCCCCGGATCAAGGCCGCCTATCCGGACATGAAGCTCTACCTGCTCGAGGACCAGACCGCGCGGCTGCTGAACCAGTTGCGCAAGGGCGGGCTCGATGCGGTGCTGCTGGCCCTGCCCTATCCGATGGAGGGGGTGGACACGCAAGTCATCGCCGAAGACAAGTTTCAGCTCGCCTGCCCGCCGGATCACCGGCTGGCCGGGCGCAGCAGCATCGCGGATGACGATCTGGCCAGCGAGCCCCTGATGTTGCTGGCCGACGGCCATTGCCTGCGCGAACACGCGCTGGCGGCCTGCCACCTGGAGGGCCGGGCCAAGATGGAGGGTTTCGAGGCGACCAGCCTGCAGACCCTGGTGCAGATGGTGGCGAGCGGCCTTGGCCTCACCCTGCTGCCGCAACTGGCGATCGATGCCGGGCTGACCGCCGGGCTCGACATCGCGCTGGTGCCGCTTTCAGGCGA
>PKTQ01000407.1 GCA_002869085.1 Hyphomicrobiales bacterium
GCGGCGCGGCGGCGGGGGCGGCGTCGGTGACATAGCCGGTATAGGCGATGCGGTCCCGGAACTCACCCGCCAGCGGAAATGTGGCCTCGAAGGGAATCACCGCCTCATCGCCGTGCACCAGCACATGGTCGAAACGGCCGAGAACCAGATCGGCGATCTTGCGGGTCTTAATGGGGTCGGTCTTGGCAACCAGCACATCGCGCACCGAACACACCATCCGCGCACTTCCGGCCAGGCTGTCCATCAGGGGCAGCAACTCAGTGCGGAAGACGCGGCGGCCAAAGGGGAAATGCTCGGTCAGCACCACATGGGGCGCGGTTTGCGCGCCGAGCGCCAGCAATCCCGCCCGCCGGGCGGCCCACCAGGCCTCGTCCACGGGGCGGCCTTCGGCGTCCAGCAGGATCTTGAAACTGAGATCGGCGGTGCGGGTGGGCGGCAATTGCACCTGCCGGGCGGGGCCGAAATCGGCCAGCGGCACCGGAAAGCCGCCAAGGGCCACCGTCACCTCGGCGCCTTTGGCCGCCAGGGCGCGGGCCAGCGCCGCGGCGCGTTTGACATGGCCCACCCCCAGCAGATGCTGGACATAAAACAGCACACGCGGGGTCATTTCGCCTCCAGGGGCAGATTGAGCCGGTCGATGGAAAGCTTACCGCCCTGCAGGTAAAACAGATGCGCCATGGCATCGCGCATTTTCTCCGCCGGCCGGCCGATCATGTCCCAGTCGGCGGCGATGGCATAGAGCGCCTGCAACACCCCCTTATGGCAGACAATGCCGGTCGGGCGCTCCAGCGAGGCCAGCCAGGGACGGAGGCGCTGCATCACCTCACGCGGGCTTTCGCCGCCATCTGGCCGGAAATCGATGCCCCGGGCGAGGTTGATCTCGACATCGACCCCCAGCCCGGCCTTGATGTCGTCAAAACTGCGCCCTTCCCAATCGCCCCAGGACATTTCCATCAGCGCCGGCTCCACCGCCGCGTCGAGCCCAAGCAATTGGGCGGTCTGGCGGGCGCGGCCGAGCGGGCTGGTGAGCCAGGTGAAATCGGCGGGGTCACGCGGCAGGCGCCAGGCGGAAACCTGGCGGATGCCTTCCTCGCTGAGCGGAATGTCGGTGTGGCCCTGCAGGCGCTTCTTCGCGTTCCATTCGGTGCGCCCATGGCGGATGGCCAATAAGGGAATCATGGGTTCAATCTCTCCAGAGCCACGCCGAGACGGCGTGCGGCGGCAGGCAAATCATGGTGCTGTTGTACCCGGCCCATGGCGGCTTGTCCCATCCGAATGCGGCGTTCCGGGTCAGCCAGCAGCGCCTCGGTGCGGCGGGCGAAATCGGCCTCGTCGCCATAGGCTGCGACAAGCCCGGTTTCACCGTCAGCGATGATCTGCGGCACGGCGCCGGAGCGCCCGGCGACCACCGGCAGACCGGCGCTCTGGGCCTCGAGCAGGCTCATGCCGATGGCCTCGCGGATGGCCGGCCACACCAGCAGATCGGCGGCGGCGTAAAGCCCGGCCATCTCATCCGCATCGCACTGGCCGAGCGAGATGACCCGGCGGCCCAGCGGCGCGAAGGCGCGGCGGATTTCCGGCGCGGCCGGGCCGTCGCCGGCGATCAGCAATTGCCAGTCCCGGCTTTGCAGACGCGACAGGGAAGCGGCCAGCAGGAGATAAGAAGCGAGCTTGTCGCCCTCGCGCATCATCGCCGCCGCGAGCAGCCAGGGAGCGCTTTGGTTCAGGCCATGGCGGGCGGCTAGCCGGGCCCGGAGGCTTTCCCGCGCCTGCCTTGCCGCTTGATAGGGCGCAGCGTCCAGAAAAGGCGGGAAGGACTGCACCCGCTCGGGCGATTGCACGCATGGGAGCAGACAGGCGCGGTCGTCGTCATTGAGGCTGAGCACCAGATCGGCGCGGGCAAGCGCCGCCGCCACGGCGTCATGCCCCGCGGCCCATTTGCCGCCCTGCTGTTTGGGCGCGAAGGAGGCCTCGGCCACCACATAGGGGATACCCAGCGCATCAGCGACGATGGGGCCGATCCAGTCAGGCGCCTTGTGGTAGAGGTGATAGGTGAACCA
>PKTQ01000220.1 GCA_002869085.1 Hyphomicrobiales bacterium
CCATGCAGACCGATGCGAAAGCCCGGCACCTCGCCATAGCTGTCCTGATAATCCGGCGCCAGCGCATCGATCCGCTCATGAATGGCCAGACAGCATCTGATGGCGGCGCCGGCGCGCAGCCCCCGGCGCATCGACCAGGTGATGACCACCGCATCGCCGATATAGGAATGGATCTCGCCGCCCCATTCCAGCACCGGCTCGGAAATGTCGAAAAAGAACCGGGTGATCAGATCCTGCACGCCGATATCCCCCAGGCGCTGGGACAGCGGCGTGGAATCCTTGAGATCAAGAAACATGAAGATGCGGTTTTCCCGCACCGGATGCTGGTAACGCCCGGTGAGGATGTTGAATAAAACGCGCGGGCCGATAATGCGAACCACATGTCCGGCGGAAAACAGCACGAAGATGATCGCCAACACATAGAGATAGAGCGCCGGGCCAAGCTGGAAACTGGTCATCGGCTCGAACTCGCCATGGACGATAAGCCGGGCCAGCGGACCGATCAGCGTTACCGTAACCATCATCAAGGCCAGCCGCAGCAGAGAAGACAGCAGGAACGGCAGGCGGCGGATGAACGCCCCGCGCCGGCTTGGCACGAACAGAAGCTCGAACCCCCAGATGATCGCGCCGCCGAGAAGTCCGGAAATCAGTGTTTGCGCCAGCACCGGCCGGGTGAGTTCAAAGCCGAACAACAATCCATAGAGCGGTCCGCCGAGCGCAGTGAGCGCCACCAGGATCAGATAGGATTTCAGCCGCCAGACGGCCCGTTTGGTCAGAGGCATGATGAAAAACGCTGTTGCTAAGATCCCGCTCCGCTGCGCCGCCCGGCAGAGAGTCCGCGCAGTGGCTGATTGTAGCGTAGCGACAGGTGGAAACAAGGCTGAGGCGATGCAATCCGGACAAAGCAGAAGCAGGCTGAGAGGTTTTCGCCTCAAAGCCTGCCTCATTGGACGGCGCCAGTGCGGTGGGCGCCTGGCCGGTTAGTGCGGAATGGCGTAATTGTTGCGAACATTACCGAGATTGCGGTTGGAGAGCTTGCGGGATCCCCACCCCTCTCTGACATACCAGGTCTTGCCCCATTTGGTGAAAACCCGTTTGCCGACCTTGACCACATTGGGATGCTGAGCCTTGTATTCGGCGTCGGTCAGCCTGCGAATCCGGCCCTTTTTAGCCGGCTTTTTGTTTTTCCTGCCCCACATGGAGTTAAACCCACGCTGCGACGAGCGCAGGAAATCACCAGGTTTGGTGCCGTGAACTTTTACGCCGAAGCAGCGGAAGATGCAGATTACGGTCGTGGTGGCAGCCTCGCCCACCAGGCCGCCGACAAACAGACCGCCCGAAGCGGCGACTTTGGCCCGGGTACGGCCCGGTGTGCCTATGGCTTTCAGATCGCGAGCTATCTTGTTCTGGCTGGCCAATTCATCAAACCGCTCACCGCCGCCGTCATTGGCCGTGGCCCCGGACAGTCCGATAAGCATTATGGTCAATGCGGTGACGGCGGATTTTGATATGGTTTTCAACATGGCTCTTTTTCCTTGGTTTGAATTCCTGGAGCACCGGCGCTCACATAAGGTCAGACGCGGCAACAGGGGTAAAGGTTCAAACCGGCCAGAAACATTTTGCGCCCGGTCATCAAATAACCGCCCATCGGGGTATGGATTTATCCTGGCAGGCAAAATCCCGGATACTTAAAATTTTATCCAAATCCCGCCGTATTTTTTAAAGATTTGCCCTTATCACATATGGCACTATGACCAGCATTCTGAAACATTCAGTTTCTGATCAGGGGCGTGCCAGTCATTTGTTTTCGGCTTTACGTAAGCTGACTTTCGCACGCTGCATCAGGACCATCCAACGGCTGACAATCCGGTTTATGCAGGCTTGGCAACCGGCCCGTCAGCGTTTTCTTGCCAATCAGCGCGGCAATGTGGTTCTGACCTTCACGATCCTGTCGCCCGCCGTCATCCTGTCGGTCGGCGCCGCCGTCGATTTCAGCTATCTATCTCTGCAGAAATCCAATTTGCAGCAGGCCGTCGACGCCGCCGCCATCGCCGCGG
>PKTQ01000339.1 GCA_002869085.1 Hyphomicrobiales bacterium
AGCGCCGGTTCCTCGATCACCGGCTCGGCAGCAGCGCCGGCATCCATGCCGACACTGGACTGGAAGCGCGAAATGCCGTCAATGGCCGCGCGCGAGACCAGATCGCAATAGAGCTCGATCGAGCGGCCGGCATCGTCATTGCCGGGAATGGGATAGGTGATGCCATCGGGGTCGCTGTTGCTGTCCAGCACCGCCGCGACCGGAATACCCAGCTTCTGGGCTTCCTTGATGGCGATCGATTCCTTGTTGGTGTCGATCACGAACAGAATATGCGGCAGACCGCCCATATCCTTGATGCCGCCGATGGCCCGGTCAAGCTTGTCCTTTTCGCGGGTCAGCTTCAGGCGCTCTTTCTTGGTCAGACCCTGGGCCTGGCCGTCCAGCAGCTGCTCCAGCTCATGCAGGCGCTTGATGGTGTTGGAAATGGTCTGCCAGTTGGTCATGGTGCCGCCGAGCCAGCGGTGATTGATGAAATACTGGGCGCAGCGCTGGGCCGCTTCCTGCACCGGGACCGAGGCCTGACGCTTGGTGCCGACAAACAGCACCCGGCCTCCGCCCGAGACCACATCGCTGACCGCCAGCAGGGCCTGGTGCAGCATCGGCACGGTCTGCGCCAGATCGATGATGTGGATATTGTTGCGGGCACCGAAAATGAACGGGGCCATTTTGGGGTTCCAACGCCGGGTCTGGTGTCCGAAATGAACACCGGCCTCGAGCAATTGACGCATAGTAAAATCAGGCAGGGCCATGGCACCTACTCCTTATTCTCCGGTTGATCCTCCGCAGATTTTAAAGTCCCGTGGCAACGCCGGTTCGGGACACCGGAAAGATGCTTGTAACGCTTGAAATTCGCCGCTAACGGCAAACAGCGCAGCACCTCCATATGAGATCCGCGTGTGAAATTGGGCGGGTTATACGCCGCCCCGCCCCCCAATAGCAAGCCCCCATTGCATCAATCGGCCAGGTTTGGTTTCCGCTCCATCTGCACCATGTCGGCAATACCCGGCAATTCGCGGATCGCTCCGGCCGTATCGGGGGTGACCGCATAGCGCCCCGGCAGTTTCAGCTCGACCTCGCACGCCTGCCCCGGCAGGCTGAGACGCAGCACCACCTCATCGCCCCGCCCGCCATTGACGGCGGCGGTTTCCAGCCGCGACTTCATCTCCGCGGCCGCAGCCGTATCGTCCATCACGATGCGCCAGCCCGACGCCTGTGCCTGCATGATCTCGTCCAGCGCCCGCACCCCCTGGATGCGCAGCTTGAAATCATCCTCGGCCAGATCCGCCTCGACCCGCAGCGCCACCGAGCGGCCGGGCTCGAGCCGGTCGCGGCACTCGGCCAATGTGTCGGAAAACACAATCGCCTCATATTGACCGGTCGGGTCCGACAGGCCGACAAAGGCATAGGCATTGCCGCTCTTGGCCGATTTGCGCTCCTTGCGGTTGGTGACGATGCCGGCCAGCCGCCCGGCCCCGAAGCCCTTCTCGCGCGCCAGCGTCTTGAAATCCTCGAAGAACGACATGTCCAGCCGCGCGAGGTCGGCGGCATAGGCATCGAGCGGATGGCCGCTGAGATAGAAGCCGATGGCGTCGAACTCCTCCGCCAGCCGCTCCATCGGCGTCCAGGCCCGCGCCTCGGGGATCACCAGCGACGGCCCGGCCGAATCCGAGCCGGCGCCAAACAGGTCGTTCTGGCCGATCGAGCGATTGGCCGCCGCCCGCCCGGCCGCCGCCAGGATGATATCCAGCGATTTGAAAATCCGCGCCCGATTCGGCTCCAGACTGTCGAACACTCCGGCCCGGGCCAGATTCTCCAGCGAGCGCTTGTTCACATGGCGCGGATTGAGCCGCGCCGCCAGGTCCGGCAGGTCCTTATACAGCCCTTTGTTTTCGCGCGAATCGACGATCGACTGCGCCGCCGCCCGCCCCACATTGCGGATCGCCGCCAGAGCGTAGAAAATCTTGCCGTCATGCACGGTGAACTCGGTGCCCGAACGATTGGCGTCCGGCGGCATCACCTCGATGCCGAGCCGCTCGGCCTCCTGCCGG
>PKTQ01000428.1 GCA_002869085.1 Hyphomicrobiales bacterium
TATTCCGGGGTTTCGCCGTCGAAATCCTGCACGCCGTGGGTGATGGCATAGCAGGCCAGGCGTACTGATTTGGGGATCTCGACCTTACGGCCGTCCCGGTCGCCCTTTTCGTAATACTGGATCATTCTTTTTTTCAGCCCCAGAAGATCGGCGGCGTCCTTCTGCTTCAGCTTCAGCGCTTTTCGCCAGGCCTTGAATTGCTCCGGTTTCATCCCCCACGTCCCCCACGCAGCTTTATCCTTCGGCAAGGATAAACAGAAAATAATGCACAAAGTGCACTTTTTTCTTTACAAATACGCACTGAATGCGCATATCTATCCACAGGGCGCACTCTGTGCGCCGATTTTGTCAGCTTAGGCTGTCAGAATGGAGTAAAACAAGGAGACCGACATGTCCAGATATCTTCTCCTCGGCAAATGCCGGGCAGGAATGGAGCAGGTCGACCTGCATCAGCACGCGGTCAATTACTGCAAGATCAAGGCAGCTTTTCGCAAGCTGTTCGGGGGTTCATGACCAGGGCACAACCTGACCACGGCCCAAACTGAAAAGCCGGCCCGATTTCGGGCCGGCTTTTCGTTGCGCCGGGTGTGCGCGCTGAACTTCAAAATACTCTAATTGTCGAGGAAGCTTCTGAGCTTGCGCGAGCGGCTCGGATGCTTGAGCTTGCGCAGGGCCTTGGCCTCGATCTGCCGGATGCGCTCGCGGGTGACCGAGAATTGCTGCCCGACCTCTTCCAGGGTGTGGTCGGAATTCATGCCGATGCCAAAGCGCATGCGCAGCACGCGTTCCTCGCGGGCGGTGAGGGAGGCGAGCACCCTTGTGGTGGTTTCGCGCAGATTGGCCTGGATCGCCGCATCGATCGGCAGGACCGCATTGGTGTCCTCGATGAAATCCCCAAGCTGGCTGTCTTCCTCATCGCCGATCGGGGTCTCCAGCGACACCGGCTCCTTGGCGATCTTCATCACCTTGCGCACTTTTTCCAGCGGCATGCCCAGCTTGGTGGACAGCTCCTCCGGGGTCGGCTCGCGGCCGATTTCATGCAGCATCTGGCGCGAGGTGCGGACGATCTTGTTGATGGTCTCGATCATATGCACCGGGATGCGGATGGTCCGGGCCTGGTCGGCAATCGAGCGGGTGATGGCCTGGCGGATCCACCAGGTGGCATAGGTGGAGAATTTATAGCCACGGCGATATTCGAATTTGTCCACCGCCTTCATCAGGCCGATATTGCCTTCCTGGATCAGATCGAGGAATTGCAGGCCGCGATTGGTGTATTTCTTGGCGATGGAAATCACCAGGCGCAGATTGGCCTCGACCATTTCCTTCTTGGCGATGCCGGCTTCGCGCTCGCCTTTCTGGACCATGTGGACGATGCGGCGGAATTCGGCGATTTCCAGCCCGGTCTCCGAGGCCAGTTCCTGAATCTCGGAGCGCAGTTCCTTGATGCGGTCCTTCTCGGTCTGGACAAATTCGTTCCAGCCGCGCGATTTCAGCCGGGCGATGCGCCGCACCCAGTTCGGGTTGAGCTCCTGGCCGCGATATTCCTCGAGGAAGCTCGGGCGCGAGACGCCGCAGGTTTCAGCAAGGCGCATCAGGCGCCCTTCAAGCGACAGCAGGCGCTTATTGATATCATAGAGCTGCTCGACCAGGGCCTCGATGCGGTTGTTGTTGAGCGACAGGCTCTTGACATCGGCGATCACCGATTTGCGCAGCTTGGTGTGGCGGCGCTCCTGATCCGGAGACAGGGAGCGGGTCTTCTTCAGCTTGCTCTCGACATGCTGATCCTGCAGCTTGCGCAGGCTCTTATATTCCGAGGCGATGCGGTCGAAGGTGTCGACCACGCCCGGCTTCAACTCGGCTTCCATGGCGGCGAGGGAGATATTGACCCCTTCATCCTCGTCATCGTCCTCGTCGTCACCCTCTTCGGAGCTATCGCTGTCCCCGGCGCTGTCGTCCTTGCCGGAATCCGTTGTGGTTTCGGCTTCGTCCTCGGTGTCTTCGTCCTCGTCCTCGTCCTCGTCGTCCTTGCTGTCCGGTCCGGCATAGGTGGCGTCGAGGTCGATGATGTCGCGCAGCAGAATGCGGCCGTCAGCGAGCTCGTCCCGCCAGATGATAATCGCCTGGAAGGTGAGCGGGCTTTCGCACAGGCCGGCGATCATCGCCTCGCGCCCGGCCTCGATGCGCTTGGCGATGGCGATCTCGCCCTCGCGGGACAGCAGCTCGACCGAGCCCATTTCGCGCAGATACATGCGCACCGGATCATCGGTGCGGTCCGTGGTGGCGGCGCCTGTTTTGGCCTGGTTGGCCAGCAGACCGGCCTGTTTTTCGGGCACGTTCTTCTTGTCGTCCGAATCTTCCGATTCAGTGACCGTGATCCCCATTTCCGACAGCATCGACATGGTGTCTTCAATAATCTCCGATGATACTTTTTCCGATGGAAGAACCTCGTTCAGTTCCTCATAAGTGACAAATCCGCGCTCCTTGGCGGTCTTGATCATGCGTTTGACCGCCTGATCACTCATGTCCAGAAGGGGGTTGTCGCCGGATTCCGTGCTAACGGTTTTTTCGCCTGCTGCCGAAGTCTTCGCCATGATTATCCGTTCACCGCTGCTTCATGCGCCGCATGCCCGCCGGATTTGCTCCGCCAGGCGCGGTCGATGTCCTGCCCTATCGATCTTCCGGGATTTTATGCGGTTAGTCTTAAGCCGACATTAACCCTGTGCGCGCCGCGCGAAATCCGCATTGTTCCGGAAGGTGTTTACACGTCCTGTTCTTCATGCGCCGCCTCGAGCCCCTCAAGGGTATCGATTTGGGCGCGAATTTCCTTCATGCGGGCAAAATTCTCGTCAGTCATATCCTGCCCGAACGCCATCTCCGTGCTATGTAACTCCCTAAGCAGACTGGTGTGCTTTTTATGCAGCTTTTCCGCCTGCAGCCATTGTTCAATCAGGCCCTCAATATTGCCGGTTTTCGCCACATAAGCGGCCATAGGGTTGCCCGCCCGCGCCTCTGCCTGTTCCAGCCGGGCCAGTGCGGGGCCATGCCCTCTATCTGCCAAGTGGTCAATCAAATGCGATCTGTCAAGGTTTTCCGGCAATGCGGCGGCATCCAACAGGGATTGACGCAGTCTGTCAAGTTCGGGGGTGCTAAAATCAAGCTCGGCCAGCTTTTCGGTGAAACGGTCCAGAATCTCAGGAAAATGGATCGGCGCCAGAGCAAGCAGCACTTCGCGCCGGTTCAGGCCTGAGGCGAGGCGGGCGGGTGGGCGCATCAGGCCCTGGCGGGCGGGCGGACGCCCATCGCGGCCAAAGGCGCGGGGCTGGGCGGCGGCGCGGGGGCGGGGCTGTCCGGCGCGGGGCTGGCGCGCGGGTTCGCTGCCCCACAGGCGGCTGAGGCGGTTTTTCAGATCGGCGGCATAATGGTGCCTGACCTTGGGGTCGGTGATTTCGGAGAGCTTCGCTTCCAGGTTTTTTTCCAGCGCGGCACGGCGTTCCGGTGTGTTCCAGCTGCCGGCCTGGACCTCGCGTGACCACAACATGGCCGAGAGGGGATGGGCTTTGGCGAGAATCTCGGCCATGGCCTCGCGGCCCTTGTCGCGGATCAGATCGTCCGGGTCGAGCCCCTCCGGCAGCAGGGCAAAACGCAGGGAATAGCCGGCCTTGAGATGGGGCAGCGCCAGATCGAGCGCCCGGAAGGCGGCGCGCAGCCCGGCCTTGTCGCCGTCGAAACACAGCACCGGCTCAGGCGCCATGCGCCAGATAAGCTGCAATTGGCGCTCGGTCAGGGCGGTGCCGAGCGGGGCGACCGCATGATCGAAACCGGCCAGATTGAGGGCGATCACATCCATATAGCCTTCGGCGACGATCACCCCGCCGGCATCATAGGCGGCCTTGCGGGCGGCGGCGTGATTATAAAGAATCGCACCTTTGTGAAATAGCGGCGTCTCGGGCGAGTTGAGATATTTGGCCGGCACGTCCGGGTTCATGGCGCGGCCGCCAAAGGCGATGACCCGGTTCTGCAAATCGGTGATCGGGAAGATGATGCGGTCGCGGAAACGGTCATAGGAGACGGCGATGTCCTCACCGGCGATCAGCATGCCGGACTCGGCCATCAGGGCCTGATCGATGCCGGCGGAGGCCAGATACTGCTTGAGCGCATAGCGTCCGGGCGGGGCATAGCCGATGCCAAATCGCTTCCAGCTCGGCGGGGCAAGGCCGCGCCCTTCCAGATATTGCCGTGCGGCGGCGGCTTCGGGGGCCTGCAATGACTGCTCGAAAAACGTTGCCGCTTTCGTCATCACATCAAGCAGGGTCAGGCGCCTTTTTTCCCGCTCCCGGTCATGATCGGAGCGCTCGGGCATCGGTACGCCGGCGTCGCTGGCCAGCCTTTCCACCGCCTCGGGAAAGCTCAGCCCCTCGGTCTCCATCACGAAGCGGAAGATGTCGCCATGCTTGCCGCTGGAGAAACAGTGGTAAAAACCCTTCTGGTCGTTGACGGTGAAGGAGGGGGTTTTTTCGGCGTTGAACGGGCTGAGCCCGACAAATTCGCGCCCACGGCGCTGCAATTTGACCTGGCGCATGACCACTTCGGACACCGGGAGCCGTGCCCTGATTTCATCGAGAAAGTCCGGGGTGAAATTCATGAAGCCGCAATCGCCTGAACGCCGTCAGCGGCCAGTATAGCCGAATGTAGGTCGGGCGGCGACTCGTTTGATGCACAGATGATATTGACAATTGTATATTTATATCGTATATATAAACTGTCAAAGCAGTTAGTTTTCAATATCAATCATCGAGGAGAGCAAAAGTCATGCATCATTATCTGACTGAAAGGATTGATATATGTGCAGAAAACGCCAGGCATTTGTTATGTCATGGAAATCTTATCTGTATTTCGAGTGGGATGAGCACAAGCGGCTGCGCAATCTTGAAATTCATTTGATCGATTTTGAAGATGCGGCCAGAGTTTTTGATGCCCCTTATCTGAAAATGCGCTCGGACCGGGGCGAAGAGACTCGTTTTGTGGCAATCGGCGTTCTGAAGGGAATTGAGATTGCCGTTGTTTACACGGAAAGACAGGAGGCCTGCCGGATTATTTCTGCCAGGCGGGCAAGGGTAAATGAGCGGACAGAATATCACGAGGCGCTCAAAGGATCAGCTTCAGAGCGGCCTGACTGATCTTGAGCGTCTGAAGAATTTGACGGATGCGGAGATCGATGCCGGGATCGCGCGGGATACCGATGCGGCGGCGGCTGATATGGACTGGACTGAGGCTGGTATTGTTTATCCGCCGAAAAAGACACCGGTCAGCATCCGGATCGATGAGGATGTTCTGGCCTTTTTCCGCAGCAGCGGACGCGGATACCAAACCCGCATCAATGCAGTTCTGCGCCAGTTCATGGCGCATCAAAAAGATAGGAAAGCCAGTTAGGGCTGCGGCTTGCGGTGCGCCCGCTTAGCCCAGCAGATCCTTGACCAGAGCGCCGGCCTTGGCGAAATCCATCTGGCCGGCATAGGCGCTTTTCAACGCGCCCATCACCTTGCCCATATCCTTCAGGCTCTCGGCGCCGGTGTCGGCAATGGCCTTCTCGCAGGCCTCGCGCAACTCGTCGTCGCTCAATTGCCGGGGCAGGAATTTGGTGATGATGTCGATCTCCTGGCGTTCCTGCTCAGCGAGTTCAAGCCGCCCGGCCTCTTCATAGGTGGTGACCGATTCGCGGCGCTGCTTGATCATCTTGGCGAGGATTTCCAGAACTTCGGGGTCGGAGACCCCTTCACCGCTGCCTTTGGTGCGGGCGGCGATGTCGCGATCCTTGATGGCGGCATTGATCAGGCGAAGGGTGGACATTTTGCGTTTGTCCTGAGCCTTCATGGCTTCCTTCAAGGCGGCGTTGATTTGTTCACGCATAAGAGTTCCGGTGTGTTGCCCCAAAACGGACCTAACCATAGCCCGCGTTTCGCGCGAAAGGCAATTGCTTTATCCGTTTTTAACTTGTTGAAATTGCTACGTATTTCACTTTAGAAGGATTCCAGTTTGACAAGTCGCGCCATTTCCGGGCAGGGTCCGGCCGCCGCCGGGCAGGCAGGAAAACACATTGCGCGCGAGGCCGGGACGCGATAGATAAGAGCGCGGTTTCCTCGGCGTCCGGCGCGGGGGGCGCGGCAGGACGGCGATCAGCTTTTTCACCTGCCGGTGACCCGCCTGGCGGGCCGGTTGATCATGATAATGCGCGAAATTTATGAGCAGGATTTGGTGACGATGAGCGACGGCTGGAGCGAACCTCTCTCGACGGCGGTGCTGGTGCTGGCGGACGGCACGGTGATTTACGGAACTGGCCTCGGCGCCGAGGGCGCGGCCGAGGGCGAGGTGTGCTTCAACACCGCCATGACCGGTTATCAGGAAATTCTCACCGATCCGTCCTATGCGGCGCAGATCATCACCTTCACTTTCAGCCATATCGGCAATGTCGGGGTGAATGACGAGGATATGGAGACGGTGAATGCCGCCGCCGCCTCGGCGGTGCGCGGTGCGGTGTTGCGGGCCGACGTCACCGAGCCCTCCAATTACCGGGCGGCCCGGCATCTGGACGAATGGCTGAAGGCGCGCGGGATCATCGCCATATCGGGCATCGACACTCGCGCCCTGACCGCGGTGATCCGCGAGAAGGGCATGCCCAATGCGGTGATCGCCCATGCGCCGGACGGGCAGTTCGACCTTGAAAAGCTGCGGGCGCGGGCCGCCGCCTTCCCGGGGCTGGAGGGGATGGACCTGGCCAAGGACGTAACCTGCGCCCAGAGCTATAGCTGGGATGAGACCCCCTGGGTGTGGGATGAAGGCTATGGACGCCAGGACAATCCGAGCCGTCACGTGGTGGCGATGGATTTCGGCGCCAAGCGCAATATTCTGCGCTGTCTGGCCGGGCTTGGCTGCAAGGTGACGGTGGTGCCCGCCGATACCAAGGCGGAGGACATCCTGGCGCGCAATCCCGATGGGATTTTCCTGTCGAACGGGCCGGGCGATCCGGCGGCGACCGGCGCCTATGCGGTGCCGGAAATCCGCAAGCTGGTGGATAGCGGCAAGCCGGTCTTCGGCATCTGCCTCGGCCATCAGATGCTGGCCCTGTCGCTCGGCGCCAAAACCGCCAAGATGCATCAGGGCCATCACGGCGCCAATCACCCGGTGCGGGACGAAGATACCGGCAAGGTGGAGATCACCTCGATGAATCACGGCTTCACCGTGGACCGGGACAGCCTGCCGGAGACGGTCGAGGAAACCCATGTCTCGCTGTTCGACGGCAGCAATTGCGGCATCAGGGTGAAGGACAAGCCGATCTTTTCGGTGCAATATCATCCCGAAGCCTCGCCGGGCCCGCAGGACAGCCATTATCTGTTCCGCCGCTTCGTCAATCTGATGCATGGCTGACAGCACGGCCCATGGTCGCGGCCGGGCGGACCAGGCTCAGTCTTTCGTCTTTAACGAGGAGCGTGCGTGCATGTCGAAATTCGGTTTTGGTCTGAAATTCCTCACCGCCCTGTTGCTGCTGGCCAATTCGATCGCCCTGACTCATGGCGCGGCCGCGGCGGGCGCCGAGCAGCCCTGGCAGAACTGGAGCAATAGTCTGGGCGCCAAGCATAAGCTGAGCGGGCGCATCTGGTCGGCGCAGCGCGGCGGCTTTGTCGAGCCGGACATGATGGCTGATGATCTGGCAGCCGGAACCTATGTTCTGCTGGGGGAAATCCATGACAATGCGGATCATCACCGGCTGCAGGCCTGGGTGATCGACCAGTTGGCGCGGCGCGGGCGCAAGCCGGCCATCGTGATGGAAATGATCGATGTGGGCCAGGACAAGGCGTTGAAGGCCTATATGGGCAGCGACAAACCCGATGCGGCCGGGCTCGGGGCGGCGCTCGGCTGGGCGTCGAGCGGCTGGCCGGCCTGGGAGCTCTATCAGCCGATCGCGGCGGCGCTTTTCAAGGCGGGGCTGGCCCTCGACTGGGCCAATGACACACGCGAGATGATCCGCAAGATCGGACGGGAAGGCTTCTCGGCCCTCAAGCCCGAGCGGATCAAAGCGCTGAAGCTGGATCAGAATCTGCCCGATGCGCTGGAGGCGGATTTGCGGTCTCAGATCGTGGCGGCCCATTGCAATCTGCTACCCGCCAGCGCCGCCGGGCCGATGGTCAATGTGCAGCGCTACCGGGATGCCCTGTTCGCCGAGCGGATGATGCTGGCCGGGCAGAAGGGTGGCGCGGTGCTGATCGCCGGGGGCGGCCATGTGCGCGCCGACCGGGCGGTGCCCTATTATCTGAAAGCACAGGACGGCAAGGCGGTGATCAAAACGCTGATCCTCGCCGAAACCATCGCCGACCGGGACAAGCCGGAAGATTACGGGCCGCGGACGCCGGATGGGACCCTGGCGGCGGATTATATCTGGTTCACACCGCGGGCCGAGCGCCCGGACCCGTGCGAGGGGTTGAAGAAACATTTGAACAAAAAACGTGAAACCAAGGCCAAAAAGCCCTAAACCCTGATCCTGCACCCCCCGCGCGAACCTCAGGAAGATGGATCAGTCATGAACGACCGACAAGACAGAATCACGGCCCTCAAGACGCTGGCGGCAGAGCGCATTCTGGTGCTCGACGGCGCCATGGGCACGATGATTCAGAAGCATGACTTCAGCGAGGCCGATTTCCGGGGGACCCGTTTCGCCGATTGGGGCCAGGACCTGAAGGGCAATAACGATCTGTTGTCCCTGACCCAGCCAAAGGCGATCCAGGACATCCATGCCGCCTATCTCGAGGCCGGGGCGGATATTATCGAGACCAACACCTTCTCCTCGACCCGCATCGCCCAGGCCGATTACGGCATGGAAGGCCAGGTCTATGCGATCAACCGGGACAGCGCGGTGCTGGCGCGCCGGGCGGTGCAGGACTGGCAGGCGAGCCATCCGGGCGATATCCGCTTCGTGGCCGGCGGGCTGGGGCCGACCAACCGCACCGCGTCCATTTCGCCCGATGTGAACGATCCGGGCTTTCGCGCGGTCGGCTTCGATGATCTGAAAGACAGCTATCTGGAGGCGGTGCTCGGCCTGATCGAGGGCGGGGTTGACCTCTTGCTGATCGAGACGGTGTTCGACACGCTGAACGCCAAGGCGGCGGTGTTTGCCTGCGAGGAAGCCTTCGCCGAGACCGGGACACGCCTGCCGGTGATGATTTCCGGCACCATCACCGACATGTCCGGCCGCACATTGTCCGGCCAGACCGCCGAGGCGTTCTGGTATTCGCTGCGCCATGCGGCGCCGTTCTCGATCGGGCTCAATTGCGCGCTCGGCGCCAAGGAGATGCGCGCCCATATCGCAACCCTTGCGGCAAATGCCGACACGCTGGTCTGCGCCTATCCCAATGCGGGCCTGCCGAACGAGTTCGGGCTCTATGACGAATCGCCCGATTATATGGCCGGGCTGCTGCGCGAATTCGCGACCTCCGGCCTGGTGAATATTGTCGGCGGCTGCTGCGGCACCTCGCCGGATCATATCCGGGCCATCGCCGAGGCGGTGAAGGACGTGCCGCCGCGCAAAGTGCCGGCGCAGCCTGCCTATCTGCGCCTGGCCGGGCTGGAGCCGTTCACCCTGACGCCGGAGACCAATTTCGTCAATATCGGCGAGCGCACCAATGTCACCGGCTCGGCCCGGTTCCGTAAGCTGATAACCGGCGGCGATTTTGACGCGGCGCTCGAGGTGGCCCGGGCCCAGGTCGAGAACGGGGCGCAGATCATCGATATCAATATGGATGAGGGCATGCTGGACTCCGCCGAGGCGATGACCACATTCCTCAACCTGCTGGCGGCGGAGCCGGACATCGCCAAGGTGCCGGTGATGGTGGATTCGTCGAAATGGGAGGTGATCGAGGCCGGCCTGAAATGCCTGCAGGGCAAGGGGGTGGTCAATTCGATCAGCCTCAAGGAAGGCGAGGCGGAATTTACCGAGCGGGCGCAGCTGATCCGGCGCTACGGCGCGGCGGCGGTGGTGATGGCGTTTGACGAGCAGGGCCAGGCCGACAGCGCGGCGCGCAAGCTCGAGATCTGCCGGCGCTCCTATCGCATCCTGACCGAACGCTGCGGTTTTGCGCCGGAAGACATCATCTTCGATCCCAATATCTTCGCGGTAGCCACCGGTATTGCCGAGCATGATGTCTATGGGGTGGCGTTCATCGAGGCGACCCGGCAGATCCGGGCCGAGCTGCCCCATGTTCATGTGTCGGGCGGGCTGTCCAATCTGTCGTTCTCGTTTCGCGGCAATGAGCCTTTGCGCGAGGCCATGCATTCGGTGTTTCTCTATCACGCCATCAAGGCGGGGATGGATATGGCGATCGTCAATGCCGGGCAATTGGCGATCTATGACGACATTCCGGCCGAATTGCGCGAGCGGGTCGAGGATGTGGTGCTGAACCGGCGCGCCGACGGCACCGACCGGCTGCTGGAGATCGCCGAACAATACCGCGCCGGCGGCGCCCGGGCGGCCAAGGCGCAGGATTTGAGCTGGCGCGAGGAAAGCGTCGAGGCGCGCATCGCCCATGCCCTGGTGAAGGGGATCACCGAATATATCGTCGCGGACACCGAAGAAGCCCGCCAGTCCTCCGACCGCCCGCTCGATGTGATCGAGGGGCCGCTGATGGCCGGCATGAACCAGGTCGGCGATCTGTTTGGGGCCGGCAAGATGTTCCTGCCCCAGGTGGTGAAATCGGCGCGGGTGATGAAACAGGCGGTGGCCTATCTGCAGCCCTTTATCGAGCAGGAAAAAAACGAGGGCAGCACGGCGGGACGCATTCTGCTCGCCACGGTGAAGGGCGATGTGCACGATATCGGCAAGAATATTGTCGGGGTGGTGCTGGGCTGTAATAATTTCGAGATCATCGATCTGGGGGTGATGGTACCGGCGGACAAGATCCTGAAGGAAGCCCGGGCCAACAAGGTCGACATTATCGGTCTTTCCGGGCTGATCACCCCGAGCCTCGATGAAATGTGCCATGTGGCGGCGGAAATGGAGCGCACCGGCTTTGAGGTGCCGCTGCTGATCGGCGGCGCCACCACCAGCAAGGTGCACACCGCCGTGAAGATCAACCCCAATTATGAGCGCGGCCAGGCGGTCTATGTGCTGGATGCGAGCCGGGCGGTCGGTGTGGCCTCGAAATTGCTGCAACCGGGCGAGGGGGCGAAATTCGCCAGCACGGTGCGGGCCGAATATGAGCAGATGGCCGAGAAACATGCCAAAGGCAAGGATCGCCCGCTGATCAGCCTGGCGGCGGCGCGGGAGAACCGGCTGGCGCCTGACTGGGCGGCTTACACACCGCCGCGCCCGAATTTTATCGGCACGCGGGTGTTTGACGATTTTCCGCTGGCGGAACTGGCACAGCTCATCGACTGGACGCCCTTCTTCCGCACCTGGGAGATGCCGGGGCGCTATCCGGACCTGCTTGAGGACAGCGAGCGCGGCGAGGCGGCGCGGGCGCTGTTTCATGACGCCAAACAGATGCTGAGTGAGATTGTTTCGGAAAACCGGGTCACGGCGCGCGGGGTGATTGGCCTGTGGCCGGCGGCGTCCATCGGCGATGATATCGTGGTCTATGGCAGCGAGCGGCGCGAGCAGGTTTTGGCGACCCTGCACAGCCTGCGCCAACAGATGCAGCGCCAGGCCGGGCGGCCCAATTTGGCGCTGGCGGACTTCATCGCGCCCGAGGGGTCGGGGGTGAAGGATTATATCGGCGGCTTTGCCGTCACCGCCGGCCTCGGCGAGCGCGACTGGATACAGCGCTTCGAGCAGGCCAATGACGATTACAACAAGATCCTGTTCCAGTCCCTGTGCGACCGTCTGGCCGAGGCTTTCGCCGAGCGCATGCACCAGAAGGTGCGGGCTGAATATTGGGGCTATGCGCCGGACGAGGCGCTGAGCAATGACGATCTGATCGCCGAAAAATATCAGGGCATCCGCCCGGCGCCGGGCTATCCGGCCCAGCCCGACCACAGCGAAAAGAAGGTGCTGTTCGAGCTGCTGGATGCAAGCCATATGGCGGGGATCGACCTGACCGAATCCTTTGCCATGACCCCGGCCTCCTCGGTGTCGGGGATGTATTTCGCGGCCCCTGA
>PKTQ01000422.1 GCA_002869085.1 Hyphomicrobiales bacterium
CACCCAGGGAGTATGACCTATAGGTGGCCGGGTGGGGCAGCGAGCCTTGATGTGTTTTCTGCCGATCCTGCCCGCCCCGCTCGCTCTTTATCGCCCTTCGGGCTGTGACGCTCAAGCGCCGCTAGGCTGCGCTCCCGCTTGGTCGCTAGTCCTCGGCTGCGCCTCGTCCGGAGGTACCCTTGCTGGTGTTTAGCCATAACTGCCGGAGTGTGACGTAAAGGGCGGTGGGGTGGAGGAGCGGGGCTTTCTTAGTGATAATCGGTTCCGGCCCGCGCCCCCTCCCAACCACCCCAGAAGTATGAACCAAGGGTGGTGGGAGGGGGCGCTGGTCTTGATACAGTGAGAATTGGTGCCGGGTGGGGCAGCGGAGCCTGATACAGGACCGGCCGGGGGCGGGAAACCACGCCGCGCGGCCCGGTTGATCGGGTTTTCCGGCGCGGCAAATCTGCCCGCAAGAACCGGCGTGGTTGACTTGCTCTGCTCGGCGCATTAGGGTCCGCTCGCTCGACCGCTCATGGCCGTTATGGCCGGGGATGGGCAGGGTTATTTTTTCGGGGCGTTGGGCCGCAAAATTTGCTAGGCTCGGATACCCTAACTCATATTGGAACAACAAGAAAACTGGCGGGTTCAATGCAGGTTCAGATCACCGGCAAGAATTTTGATATTGGGGATTCCCTTCGTTCGCATATCGCTGACCGGGTGGAACAGGTGGCAACACGGTATTTCGGTGATCGCATTCACGGCCATGTATCGCTTGCCAAGGAAGGGAATGATTTCCGCACCGAGTGCTTCATGCATGTTGCCAGCGGCATCGATATTCATGCCCATGGCCAGGCGGTGGATGCCTATTCCAGTTTCGACGAGGCCGCGGAAAAGCTCGATAAGCGCCTGCGCCGCTACAAACGCCGCCTGACCGATCACAGCAAACGGCGCACCGAACCGGTGCCGGGCTATGGCGCGGCATCCTATGTGATCGCCGCCGGGCAGGAGAACGAGGAAGAACCGGAAGAGCTGACTCCGATCATTATCGCGGAGACCACCACCACCGTGCGCACCCTGTCGGTCGGCGAGGCGGTGATGCAGCTCGATCTTGGCGAAGCGCCGATGCTGGTTTTCCACAATTCGAGCCATGGACGCACCAATGTGGTCTATTACCGCGCCGATGGAAATATCGGGTGGATTGACCCGGAGCCGTCAAAAAGCTAAATTTGGCACCCGAGGCAAATGACCTCGGCGGTTGGGTGAGCGGCCTTTTTGCGCGACCTGACAGAAACCAGGCGGGACAGGCGGATTTTTCCGGCATAACGGCAAAGACGGTTATCGGTTTTGTGCGTTCTCAGTACAGGATGGGCGGCTTGAGAGCCGGTCTGATTCTGCACCGGTTTGTTACTGATTGCACGGGGGTGCCAATATAATGGATATCTTTAGCCTTATCAGTCCGGATTCGATCATCTGTCCTCTGCGCGCCAACAGCAAGAAGCAGGTGCTGCAGGAGCTGTCCAAAACCGCCGAAACCCTGATCGGTCAGAACAGCCGTGACATTTTCGAAACCGTGCTGCAGCGCGAAAGGCTGGGCTCCACCGGTATCGGCCATGGGGTGGCGATTCCCCATGGCAAACTGAACGGCATCAACTCCATCGTCTGCATCCTGGCGCGGCTGGCCACTGAGATCGATTTCGATTCGGTCGACGACAAGCCGGTCGATACGGTGTTCATGCTGCTGGCGCCGGAAAATGCCGGCGCGGATCACCTCAAGGCGCTGGCGCTGATCTCGCGCCTGGTGAAAGACCGGATGACCATGGACAAGATCCGTAGCGCCGGCGACCCCAAGACCATTTATGCCATTCTGACCGAGCCGGCCGCTTCCGACGCAGCTTGATCAGGCCATTTTGCTACGCAAAATGGCCACCGACGAGGTGCATTGGCGAAAGCCAATCACCGGTCGGAATAAGGTCGTGGCAGTTTCATACCCATCCGGATCGCAAAAAATGGCCACTGTTAAGTGATAATCGGCACCGGCCCGCTCCCCCACCCGGCCACC
>PKTQ01000232.1 GCA_002869085.1 Hyphomicrobiales bacterium
GACCGCGCCCGTCTGGCGGCCGAAGTCGTCGGCAAACCCGAAGCCATGCGGCGCCTCGAGGCGGTGGTGCATCCCCTGGTGCGCGAGGCCCAGCAGCGTTTTATCGAGGATGCCCGGCGCCAGGATAAGCCATTGGTCATACTGGACATACCGCTGCTGTTCGAAACCGGCGCCGAGGCGCGGGTCGAGCATATCATCGTTGTCTCCACCGATGCGGACACCCAGCGCCGCCGGGTGCTGGACCGGCCCGGTATGACCGAAGCCAAATTCGATAAACTGCTGGCCCTGCAGGTGCCCGACGCCGAAAAACGACGCCGCGCCGACAGCATCATTGATACCAGCGGCGAGTTTGCTATAACCCGCCAGCAGGTACGTCATATCTTCAACAGGCTGACCGGAAAGCAGGGCCCGGATGCGTGAGATCGTTCTCGATACCGAAACCACCGGTTTCAATCCCGACAAGGGCGACCGGGTGGTGGAAATCGGCTGCATCGAGCTCGACAATATGTTGCCCACCGGCGAGGTCTATCACGTCTATATCAACCCCGAGCGCCCGATGCCGGAAGCGGCGTTTCGGGTGCATGGTCTGTCGGACGAGTTTCTGCGCGACAAGCCGGTCTTTGCCGATATCGCCGCCGATTTCATGGCCTTTGTGGGCGAATCCCAGCTGATCATTCACAACGCATCCTTCGACATGCGCTTTTTGAATTTCGAGCTGACAAAATGCGGCGGCCAGCCACTGCCTGACGAGCGGGCGATCGATACACTGGAAATGGCGCGCAAGAAACACCCCTTCGGCCCCAACAGCCTCGATGCCCTGTGCCGGCGCTATGGCATCGACAATTCCAACCGCGATTATCACGGCGCCCTGCTCGACAGTGAATTACTGGCCCAGGTCTATCTGGAACTGCGCGGTGGCCGCCAGCCGGGGCTTGTGCTCGACAGCGCCCCCAAACCCGGCAGCTCGGAGGTGAGCCGCAACCACGAGCCCACGCTCAAGGCACGTCCAAGGCCGTTATCGCCGCGCCTCAGCCCGGCCGAAGCCGTGGCCCACCGCGCCATGATCGATGAGCTGGGCGAAAAAGCTGTGTGGAACCGCTATTGCGGACCAGACCGGCAAAAGGCTTCCGATCAGGACTGAGGCTGTTCCCCGGCATCGGCCTGCGCCTGGGCGATGCGATCCTGATAAAGACGGCCAAAATCGATCGGATCCAGCAGCAGCGGCGGAAAGCCGCCATTGCGGGTGGCATCGGAGATGATCTGGCGCACGAACGGGAACAGCAGGCGCGGCCCTTCGATCATCACCACCGGCTGCAGGTTTTCCTCCGGGATATTCTCGAACCGGAACACGCCGCCATAGACGATCTCCACCGCGAACACCACATCCGTGTCGGTATCCGCCTTGGCGTCGATCATCAGTTCAACTTCGAAATCCTGCATATGCTCATCGAGCGGCTTGGCGTTCACATTGACCGAAACATTGATCTTCGGCTGTTGCTCGGTCTCCTGCAGGACCATCGGGGCATTGGGATTCTCGAAGGAAAAATCCTTCACATATTGCACCAGAATATGAATCGCCGGCCCGGCCATTTCCGAAGCATCGCCATTGCCGTCCATTGCCGCTTTGCCTTCATTGTCGTCTGCCATGAAAAATCCCCGATATAAAGTTAGGCTATCGCTCAAATTTTGCTGACGCTACCGCTATCATGGGCACCGCCGGCGAACAAGATGATTTGAAAAATTAGCGCTTATTCTTTTTTGACCCAGGGCGAGTTCGGGTCCGGCTTGCCGTTCGCGTCTGATTCGATCGTGGTGAACTCGCCCTCGATGATGGTGGTCTCGCCGTTTGCGCCCGATTGCTGATGGTTCGTGGCCGAAAAATGCGTGGCCGCAATTCCGCCCGAGGCCTGAAGCCGCGACCACACCCAGGCCGCGACCAACAGCCTGAGCGGCGGCACCAGGCACAGAAAACCGATCAGATCGGTGATAAAACCCGGGGTCAGCAGCAGCGCGCCCGCCAGCAGCAGAAACATTCCATGGATCACCGGATCGACCGGCACTTCATGTCTGTTCATGGCTTGCTGCGCCCGGCCGATCACCTGCAGCCCCTGATGGCGGATCAGCGCGGTGCCGATAATGGCGGTGGCGAGGATCGCCGCGATGGTCGGCCA
This sequence comes from Hyphomicrobiales bacterium, assembly GCA_002869085.1. Classification (GTDB taxonomy): domain Bacteria; phylum Pseudomonadota; class Alphaproteobacteria; order Rhizobiales; family BM303; genus BM303. The sequence continues at coordinate 2,172 of PKTQ01000232.1, forward strand.
CAGGCCGATCAACCCGCCGACCTTGATCAACACCGCGATCTCGGCTACCGGTACGCCGATGAACAGGACCAGAAAAATCAATAGGGGCATTTGGCTTTACTCTTTTTCGCGCGATGGTCATTTGCGCCGCATGCGGTAAAATCCGCCAAACATGCCTCGCAACTGCTCGCATCATGCCTTATATTGGGTTTCTGACCACCAGGTTAAACCTGGGCGGAACCGGAAATGTCCAATTTTCAAGAGATCTCCAGGCAATGAATGAAATCTTCAATCCATTCAATCTGATCATTATTGTGATTGCGATTGTGATTTTTCTGCGATTGCGCAATGTGCTCGGCCGCCGCACCGGCAATGAGCGCCCGCCCTATGATCCCTATTCCACCAAGGATGCACCGGGCGCGCCCAGCAATGACGATGACAGCAATGTCATTCAATTGCCGCGCAAGGACGCACCGGAATCCGGCGGGGCCAAAAAATGGTCCTATCAGGACGATCCGGCCGAGGACGCGCCGGTCGCCGACACGCCCCTGGCCCGGGCTCTTGAGCAGATTCGCGCCGCCGACCCTTCCTTCGATGCGGCCCAGTTCACCGAGGGCGCCAGCGTCGCTTATGAGATGATCGTCACGGCCTTTGCCAAGGGCGACAGCAAAACCCTGAAAAACCTGTTATCGGCGGAAGTGTTCGAGGGCTTTGACCAGTCCATATCCGAACGCGAGGCCGAGGGCCGGGTGATGGAATCCGAATTTGTCGGCATTGAATCGATCGCCATCATGGATGCCGAGCTTCAGGGCCGCGAGGCGCGGGTCACGGTCAAATTCGTCAGCGAACTGATCCAGTCGGTTCGCGACAAGGACGGCGAAATCGTCGATGGAGATGCGGATATGGTCCGTGAGGTCATCGATATCTGGACATTCGCCCGCGATACCAAATCGCGCGATCCGAACTGGAAACTGGTCGCCACCGAAACCGCCAATTGATCCGGCTTAGTCCAACATCGCTCTGGTTCGGCATGAGGAACGCGCAAATCAGCCATCGCGGTAAAATGCTCATCGGCCTGATGGCGGCGGTCATCATGCTGGGAAATGTCGGGGAGGCCATGGCCGCAAAGGGTTACCGGCTGAAAAAAAGCAAATTCTCATCTCTGGCCGGATGGGATGCGGACAATCATGCCGAGGCCTTCGCGGTGTTTCGCCGCTCCTGCGCCCATAAGCTCAGCAATGGACGCAGCCGCGGCGCCCATGGCCTCAATGGGGTCTGCCGCCTTGCGCTGTCCGGCCCCGCCGCCTTGCCGCGCCCCCTGGCCAAGCGGTTTTTCGAGCGGCATTTCACCCCCTATCTGATCATTGCGCGCGGCACCTCCAAGGGCCTGTTCACCGGCTATTTCGAACCCGAATATAAAGGCGCCCGCAAAAAAGGCCCCGGCTATGCCGCGCCGGTGCTGCCGGCCCCGGAAAATCTGGTCGCCCTGCCGGCGGGCAAAGGCCCCAGGGGCTTCCCGTCCGGGCTGACCGCGGCGCTGCAATCGGATAAGGGGTTAAAGCCGGTTCCCACCCGCGGCCAGATCGAAAACGGCGCCTTGAAAAAACTGATCCAGCCCATTGCCTGGCTGGCCGACCCGGTGGATGCGTTTTTCCTGCATATCCAGGGCTCGGGCCGCATCCGCCTGCCGGACGGCGGCACCATGCGGCTGGCCTTTGCCGGCCGCAATGGCCATCCCTACAGCTCCATCGGCCTCAAACTGCTGAAAGACGGCATTCTGAAAAAGAACCAGCTTTCCATGCAGTCGGTGCAGGCCTGGCTGCGCGGCAACCCCAAGCGGGCCCGCAAAATCCTGCAGGGCAATAAATCCTATATCTTCTTTCGTGAGATCGAGCTCGATGACGAGTTGGGGCCGATCGGAGCGGACGGCGTGCCCCTGACCGCCGGGCGCAGCCTCGCCGTCGACCGGCGCTATCACCGCTATGGCCTGCCCCTGTGGCTGGACACCAGAATCCCCGGTGAGGGCGGCCGCAAGACCCGCAAATATCGCCGCCTTATGATCGCCCAGGATACCGGTGCGGCGATTCGCGGCGCCGTTCGGGGCGATATCTTCTTCGGCACCGGCGATGCCGCCGGCGAAGTGGCCGGCCGGGTCAAGGAGGTGGGGCGGCTTTATATGCTGCTGCCCAAGACGGTGAACAGGAAGCGCTGATCATGAGCCGCAGAAAACGCCAGCTCAGCGAAGACGAACGGGCTTTGTGGCACAAGGTTGCGAGCACCGCCCGGCCGCTGGACGGGGCGCGTTTCGAGAGCCTTGCCTCGGTCGAAACCCGGTCCGGCCCGGCCCATCAGTCGGGAGGGCCTGAGGCCGCCGCCGGTTGGTTTTCTGCGAGTGAATCGCATCTCCCACCAGCCCACCGCAATGGTTACGCATCCGACTCAAAGCCCGGATCAGGTCTGAACAGCCTTGATCGGCGCGCCAGCCGCCGGCTGGAGCGCGGCCGGGTCAGCATCGATGCCAGGCTGGATCTACACGGGCTGACCCAGCATGCCGCCCATCAGGCCCTGCTCGGTTTTTTGCAGCGCGCGCGCCGCAACGACATCCGCCATGTGCTGGTGATCACCGGCAAGAGCGGCGTGCTCAATCGCCTGGTGCCGATCTGGCTGGCCGAGCCGATGCTGCGGGCTCATGTCGGTGCTGTCTCCGGTGCCGCCGCCCGTCATGGCGGGCAGGGCGCGCTTTATATCCGCCTGCGCCGCCAGGGCTGAACCCTAAAGAATGAATTTCGACAGATCTGCATTCCTGGCCAGATCGCCGATATGCTCCTGGATATAGTCCCTGTCGATCACCACCGTTTCGCCCGGCTTGTCGGTGGCGGAAAAGCTGATCTCGTCCAGCACCCGCTCCAAAACGGTCTGCAACCGCCGCGCGCCGATATTCTCCACCACCGTATTGACCTCGACGGCGATCGACGCCAGCTCCTCGATGCCGTCCTGTGTAAATTCCAGCGTCACCCCTTCGGTTTTCAAAAGCGCGACATATTGCTTGATCAGGCTGGCCTCGGGCTCGGTCAGAATGCGGATGAAATCCTCGCCGGTCAGCGCCCTCAGCTCGACCCGGATCGGCAGCCGGCCCTGCAGCTCGGGCAGCAGGTCGGACGGCTTGGCCAGGTGAAACGCCCCTGAGGCGATGAACAGGATATGGTCGGTGCGCACCGGCCCGTATTTGGTGCTGACCGTGGTGCCCTCGATCAGCGGCAGCAGGTCCCGCTGCACCCCTTCGCGGCTGACATCGGCGCCGCCGCGCTCGGCGCGGGCGCAGATCTTGTCCATCTCGTCCAGAAACACGATGGCGTCGTTTTCCACCATATCGATCGCCTGACGCACCACATCCTCGTCATCGAGCAATTTGTCCGATTCCTCGTTGATCAGAATCTCATAGCTGTCCTTGATGGTCATTTTGCGCTTGCGCATGCGCCCGCCCATCATCTTGCCGAACATATCATTCAGATTGATCATGCCCATCTGGGCGCCGGGCATGCCCGGAATATCGAAGCTCGGCATGGCGCCGCTGCCGGTATCCTCGACCTCGATCTCGATTTCCTTGTCGTCGAGCTCGCCGCTATGCAGTTTCTGCCGGAAGGAATCGCGGGTAGCCTGGCTGGCATTCTCGCCCACCAGCGCGGTCAGCACCCGCTCGGCGGCATGGGCATGGGCCTTGGCCGCCACCTGCTTGCGCAGATCAAGGCGGGTCATGCTGATGCCGATCTCAATCAGGTCGCGGACGATCTGCTCCACATCGCGGCCCACATAGCCCACTTCGGTGAATTTGGTCGCCTCGACCTTCAGAAAGGGCGCATTGGCCAGCCGCGCCAGCCGGCGCGAAATCTCGGTTTTGCCGACCCCGGTCGGGCCGATCATCAGGATGTTTTTCGGCAGCACTTCTTCGCGCAGGTCATCCTCGAGCTGCTGGCGCCGCCAGCGATTGCGCAGGGCAATCGCCACCGCCCGCTTGGCGTCGTTCTGGCCGACAATATGGCGGTCGAGTTCCGAGACGATCTCCCGGGGTGAAAAACTGGTCATAGTGAATGTTCCGGATGTGAATCTATATACAAGCCTTAAATATCAAGGCTTTCAAGGGTGATATTCGTATTGGTGTAGACGCAGATCTCCGCCGCGATCTCCATCGCCCGGCGTGCGATCTCCGCCGAGGTGAGCTCGCTATCCGCCAGCGCCCGCGCCGCCGCCAGGGCATAATTACCGCCCGAGCCGATTGCCGCGATGCCGTTTTCCGGCTCCAGCACGTCGCCGGTGCCGGTCAGCACCAGGCTGGTCGTTTTGTCGGCCACGATCATCATCGCCTCCAGCCGGCGCAGATAGCGGTCGGTGCGCCAGTCCTTGGCCAGCTCGACACAGGCCCGCATCAGTTGATCGGGATATTGCTCCAGCTTGGCCTCGAGCCGCTCGAACAGGGTGAAGGCGTCGGCGGTGGCGCCGGCAAATCCGGCGATCACCTTGCCGTCGACCAGCGGGCGCACCTTGCGCGCCTGAGATTTGATGACGGTCTGGCCCAGGGTCACCTGGCCGTCGCCGGCGATCACCACCTGGCCGCCCTTGCGGATCGTCACAATCGTGGTGCCATGCCATGACGCGGCATTGTCGGATCGGGTCATCGCGCTGCCTTTTGTTGAAAATATCTGAACCGGGCCGCATTTGAGCCCTTGGCTCTCATTTAAGCGCTGCCGAATCAAAAAAAAAGACCCCACCCGAATCCTTGCCCCGCACAGGGTTCTGGCCAGCCGTGGCAAGACCTGTTAAACAGACCCGGTTCCAATGCAAGCGGAGACTGAAGTCCATGCGCAGCGCAACAATTGACCGCAAGACGAATGAGACCGATATTTCGGTCTCGATCGAGCTCGACGGGTCCGGTCAATACGATATCAAGACCGGCATCGGTTTTTTCGATCACATGCTGGAGCAGCTTTCGCGCCACTCGCTGATCGACATCAAAATCCGCGCCGAGGGCGATTTGCATATCGACATGCATCACACGGTCGAGGATACCGGCATTGCGCTCGGCCTGGCGCTGAAACAGGCGCTGGGCGACCGGCGCGGCATCACCCGCTATGCCCAGTCCTATATCCCGATGGATGAATGCCTCAGCCGCGCGGCTATCGACGTGTCGGGCCGGCCCTGGCTGGTGTGGCATGTGGACTTTCCCGGTCCCGCCATCGGCCAGTTCGACACCGAACTGGTTCGGGAATGGTTCCAGGCTTTTGCCCAGAATGCCGGCATAACCCTGCATGTGGAAAATCTCTATGCCGGCAATAATCACCATATTGCCGAATCCTGCTTCAAGGCGCTGGCGCGCGCCTTGCGCAGCGCCATCGAGATCGACCCGCGCCAGGAAAACCAGGTGCCCTCGACCAAAGGCACTCTTGCAGGCTGATATTCATGCGGCTCTATTCGGTATTCGCGGATCCATCCGCTGACAGTGCCATGGCGCTTGAACGGGCGGTGTTCATTCGCCACGGTTTCAGTTGGCCGGCGTTTTTTCTGTTTCCGTTATGGTCGCTCTATCACCGCCTGTGGGGGCCGCTGCTGCTGTGGCTGGCGGTGAGCGCTGCCGCCTCGGGGCTGGCCGCCGCCATTTCCGCCCCCTGGTATTGGGGCTTTCTGGCCAGCCTGGCCATTGCGGTGATTTTCGCCTTCGAGGCCGCCGGCCTGCGCCGGGCCAAGCTGCACCGCCGCTATGCCGAAATCGGCCAGGTCTGGGGCGATTCGCTGACCGATTGCGAAACCCGTTTTTTCACCCGCTATCTGGCCGAGCCGGACCCGGCCCCGCCCGCAGCGTCGGAGGCGCCCGGCGCCGCCGCCTAACCTAAGGACCAAAAGCCCGTGCAAGTCGCCATTATTGATTACGGATCAGGAAATCTGTGCTCCGCCGCCAAGGCTTTCGAGCGGGCGGCCCGCGAAGCCGGGGTGGACGCCAATATCGCCGTCACTGACGATCCGGCCCGCATCGCCGGCGCCGACCGCATCGTGCTGCCCGGTGTCGGCGCCTATGCCGACTGCCGCGCCGGTCTCACCGCCATCGAAGGCATGTATGACACGTTGCAGGCGGCGGTCATCGACAAGGCACGGCCGTTTCTCGGCATTTGTGTCGGCATGCAATTGATGGCCAGCCGCGGCCTGGAGCATGGCGAGACCCCGGGCTTTAATTGGATCAAGGGCGATGTGGTCAGGATCACGCCCCAGGATCCGCAGCTCAAAGTGCCGCATATGGGCTGGAACACCCTGTCCCTTCGCGCCGCGCATCCGCTGTTCGAGGACATCAACACCGGCCCCGAGGGCCTGCATGCCTATTTCGTGCATTCCTATCACTTCGCGGTCGCCGACCGGGCGCAATTGCTGGCCGAGACCGATTATGGCGGCCCGATCACCGCGGCGGTCGCCCGTGACAATATGGTCGGGCTGCAATTTCATCCGGAAAAGAGCCAGACCCTCGGCCTGAAGCTCATCGCCAATTTCCTCAACTGGAAACCCTAGGAGTCGATCATGATTCTCTTTCCTGCCATCGACCTGAAGGACGGCGAATGCGTGCGCCTGGTCAAGGGCGACATGGACCAGGCCACGGTCTACAACACCGATCCGGGCGCTCAGGGCGCCGCCTTCGAGGCGCTGGGCTTTTCCTGGCTGCATATGGTGGATCTGAACGGCGCCTTTGCCGGCCGCCCGGTCAATGGCGAAGCGGTGGAGAGCATTCTGAAAAATATCTCGATCCCGGCGCAATTGGGCGGCGGTATCCGCGATATGGCCACCATCGAGCACTGGCTGTCCCGGGGTATTACCCGGGTCATATTGGGCACCGCAGCGGTGCGCGATCCGGATCTGGTCACCGAGGCCTGCCGCGCCTTTCCCGGCCGCGTCGCGGTCGGCATCGACGCCAAGGCGGGCGATGTCGCGGTCGAGGGCTGGGGCGAGGGCACCGGCATGTCGGCGGTGGATCTGGCCTCCCGCTTCGAGGATGCCGGGGTCTGCGCCATCATCTATACCGATATCGAGCGCGACGGCGTGCTGACCGGGCTCAATCTCGACATGACGGTACATCTGGCCGAGCGCATCAGCATTCCGGTCATTGCCAGCGGCGGCCTGTCGTCAATGGCCGATATCAAGGCCCTGACCGAGCCGCGCTGCGCCCGGCTGGAAGGGGCGATCAGCGGCCGCGCGCTCTATGACGGGCGCATCGACCCGGCCGAGGCCCTGGCGGTGCTGGCCGGGGCGCGGAACACCGGAGGAACTGCCAATGCTTAAAGCGCGGGTCATACCCTGCCTCGATGTGCGCGACGGCCGGGTGGTCAAGGGGGTGAATTTCGTCGATCTGATCGATGCGGGCGATCCGGTGGAGGCGGCCAAGGCCTATGACGCGGCCGGGGCGGATGAGCTGTGTTTTCTCGATATCACCGCCAGCCATGAAAAGCGCGGCACCATGCTCGATGTGGTGCGCCGCACCGCCGAGCAATGTTTCATGCCGGTCACCGTCGGCGGCGGCGTGTCCAGCATCGAGGATGCCCGCGCCCTGCTGCTGGCCGGGGCCGACAAGGTGGCGATCAACACTGCCGCGGTGAAAGATCCGGATTTCGTGCGCCGCGCCGCGGAAAAATTCGGCAATCAATGCATCGTGGTGGCCATTGACGCCAAACAGGTCTCCGACCCCGGCGAGCCCCTGAAATGGGAAATCTTCACCCATGGCGGCCGGCGCGAAACCGGCATCGACGCGCTGGAATTCGCCAAACTGGTGGTCGCCAATGGCGCCGGAGAGATTCTGCTCACCTCCATGGACCGGGACGGCACCCGCCAGGGCTTCAATATCGAGCTCACCCGCGCCGTTGCCCGCGCGGTTTCGGTGCCGGTCATCGCCAGCGGCGGGGTCGGCACGCTCGATCATATGGTCGAGGGCATTCGCGACGGCGAGGCCAATGCGGTTCTGGCCGCCTCGATTTTCCATTTCGGCGAATATTCGATCCATGAAGCCAAAACCTATATGGCCGAGCGCGGCATCGCGGTCCGGCTGGATGCGGCCTCCTGAAGGGATAGAGACATGAGCGACAATCCGGCCTGGGCCACCCTGAAGCGGCTTGAGGAAACCATCGCTGAGCGTGCATTGAGCGGTGAGGGCGCTTCGTCCTGGACCGCCAAGCTGCTCGGCAAGGGCACCGGCGCCTGCGCCCAGAAACTGGGCGAGGAAGCGGTGGAGACGGTTATTGCCGCCATCAGCGGCGACAAGCAGGCCATCATCTCGGAGTCGGCCGATCTGCTCTATCACTGGCTGGTGCTGCTGCGCGCCACCGGGGTCGACGCCGAGGACGTGTTTGCCGAGCTGGCCCGGCGCGAGGGCCGCTCGGGTATCGACGAAAAAGCCTCCAGATAGGACGGAGAACCTGATGTCCGACATGCCGGGTGAAAACGGGTTTTCCCCCTATCTGCATTTCAACAGGCGTGAATGGGCCGAATTGCGCAATGACATGCCGCTGACCCTGGATGAAGGCGAGCTTGAGCAATTGCGCGGCCTTAATGAGCCGGTTTCGATGGACGAGGTGATCCAGGTCTATCTGCCGGTGTCGCGTCTGCTCAGCCTCTATGTGGAGGCCACCCAGGGCCTTTATCAGGCCACCAGCGAATTTCTGGGCAATCGCGACGGCGGCAAGACCCCGTTCATCATCGGCATGGCCGGTTCGGTGGCGGTGGGCAAAAGCACCTTCGCCCGCATCCTGCGGGTGCTGCTATCGCGCTGGCCCGGCCATCCCAAGGTCGATCTGGTGCCGACCGATGGCTTTCTGCGCCCCAATGCCGAGCTCGAGGCCCGCAGCCTGATGGACAGCAAGGGCTTTCCGGCCAGTTTCAACCGCAAGAAGCTGCTGCGCTTCCTGTCCGACATCAAGGCCGGCAAGCGTAAGGTCGAGGCGCCGGTCTATTCCCATGTGGAATATGATGTGCTGCCGGACCGCAAGATCATCATCGACCGGCCCGATATCCTGATCATCGAGGGCCTCAATGTGCTGCGGCCGCACAAACTGCCCAAACATGGCCGCGCCGTGCCTTATGTTTCGGATTTCTTTGACTTTTCGATCTATATCGATGCCGATGAAAACATCATCCGCACCTGGTATATCGAGCGCTTCTTGAAACTGCGCCGCACCGCCTTTCGCGATCCTGCGTCCTATTTCCACAAATATTCCCCGCTCAGCGACGAGGAAACCGAAACCATCGCCGACAGCATCTGGAACCGGATCAATCTGGTGAATCTGCGCAAGAACATCCTGCCGACCCGCCAGCGCGCCGATCTCATCCTGCGCAAAGGCCCCGACCACGGCATCGAAAGCGTCTCGCTGCGCAAGCTGTAAGGGTTTCAACCGTCGAGCAGGCGCTCCAGCTTCTTCTTCGCTGGTTTCAGCGCCTTGCGGGCAAGGAAATGCCCGGGGATTTTCATCAGGAACAGACCGCCTTGCCGGTTTTACGCCGCCTCGGCGCCGGCGGTGCGGGCCGCTTCCCAGCCAATGAGCGCGCGCTTGCGGGTGACGCCCCAGTGATAGCCGCCAAAGGCCCCGTCTTTGCGCAGCACCCGGTGGCAGGGCACCGCGAAGGAGATCGGGTTGCGGCCCACCGCGCTGCCCACCGCCCGCGCCGCCCCCGGTTTGCCCAGTTTCAGGGCGATATCCGCATAGGTCACCGCCGAGCCCATCGGAATGTTCAGCAAGATGCTCCACACCGAAATATCGAACGCCCCGCCGATCAGGATCAGCTTCAGCGGCGTTTCGGCGCTCCAGCGCGACGGGTCGAACAGGCGCGCCACGTAATCGGCGGTGCGCGCGGGCTGTTCCGCATAATCCGCTTTTGGCCAGCGCTGCATCATGTCGGCGAGGGTTCGGGCC
>PKTQ01000233.1 GCA_002869085.1 Hyphomicrobiales bacterium
GAGGATATTGAGATCATCGCCCCGGCGATTGCGCGGCTGCGGCAGATGGGAATCGACGCCATTGGCCCGCTGCCGGCCGACACCATGTTCCACGCCGAGTCCCGGGCCGGCTATGACGCGGCGCTCGGCATGTATCACGACCAGGCGTTGATCCCGGTCAAGACGCTCGATTTCCACGGCGGGGTCAATACCACGCTCGGCCTGCCCCTGATCCGCACCTCGCCCGACCACGGCACGGCGCTCGAACTGGCGGCCAGCGGCAAGGCCAACCCGTCAAGCATGATGGCCGCCCTTGAGATGGCGGCGGCCATGGTCCGCGCCGAGAGAAGCGGCGCATGAGCGACGCCCTGCCGCCGCTCGGCGAGGTGATCCGGGCGCATGGGCTGAGGGCGCGCAAATCGCTGGGTCAGAACTTCCTGCTCGATCTCAACCTCACGGGGCGCATTGCCCGCGCCGCGGGGGATCTTACCGGCCATGACATTCTGGAAATCGGCCCCGGCCCGGGCGGGCTGACCCGCGCCCTCTTGGCGCACGGGGCGCGCCATGTGACGGCGATTGAGCGGGACGAGCGCTGCATCGCGGCGCTGGCCGAGATTGCAGAGGCTTATCCCGATAAGTTGACAGTGCTCACGGGAGATGCGCTCAGCACCGACCCCGTGCCCCATCTGACCAAGCCTGCGCGCATTGTGGCCAATCTGCCCTATAATATCGCCACGCCGCTGCTGATCGGCTGGCTGCAGGCCGAGCCCTGGCCGCCCTGGTTCGCCTCGATGACCCTGATGTTCCAGCGCGAAGTGGCGCTGCGGATCAGCGCCGCGCCGGGCAGCAAACATTACGGCCGTCTGGCGGTGATGGCGGGCTGGCGCACGGAGGCGAAAATCTGTTTCGATGTCAATCCCAGCGCCTTCACCCCGCCGCCGAAAGTGGTGTCGACGGTGGTGCATCTGACCCCGCGCGCCAACCCCCTGCCCTGCCGCGCCCGCGCTCTGGAACGGGTGACCGCGGCGGCTTTCGGCCAGCGCCGCAAAATGCTGCGCGCCTCGCTGAAGAGCCTGTTTCACGAGCCTCAGCCCGTGCTGGAGGAGCTTGGCATCGCCCCCACCATCCGGGCCGAGCAGTTGGACATTGCCGGGTTTTGCGCCCTGGCGCGGCGGCTTGATGGCAGCTGAGCGGCTGCTATCATGGACAAGAATGATCATGGGAGGAGCCCCACATGACGGACACGACACTCACATCCATTAAAGCCTGCGTTTTCGATGCCTATGGCACCTTGTTCGACGTGCATGCGCCGGTGGGCCGGCTTGCGGGCCGGCTGGGCGAGAAAGCAGGGCCGCTTTCGGATATGTGGCGGCTGAAACAATTGCAATATACCTGGCTGCGCAGCCTGATGGGGGCGCATGCGGATTTCTGGCAGGTGACCGGCGAAGCGCTTGATTTCGCCATGGCGGCGCATGGGGTTGCGGATGCGGCGCTGCGGGATGAGCTGATGGCGCTTTATCGCAGGCTGGATGCCTATGAAGATGCCGCCCCGGCACTGGAAGCGCTTAAGGCGCGCGGGCTGAAGACCGCGATCCTCTCCAATGGCAATCCGGACATGCTGCAGGCGGCGGTCACATCCGCCGGGCTCGGTAATCTGCTCGATGCGACCTATTCAATCGAGGATGTGGGCATCTACAAGCCGGACCCGAAGGTCTATGCGATGGCCTCCGAAGGGCTGGGGGTGATGCCGCGCGAAATCTGCTTTGTCTCGGCCAATGGCTGGGATGCGGCCGGGGCGGCGTTTTTCGGCTTTCAGGTCACATGGCTCAACCGCTTCGCCCAGCCGCCGGAAAACCTGCCCGGCGCGCCGGCGGCGGTGATTACCGGGCTTGGCGAGCTGCCCGGCCTCATCGGCGCGACTTGAGATTAGATGAGCAAGGCGATGTCGCGCTCCCCGCTTCGGGCAGGCCCGGCCCAACGGCAAGCTATTGGCCGCTGCGGTCGCGGAATCCGTTGGTGATCGGATAGCGGCGGTCGCGGCCGAAATTCCGCACCGAGATCTTCACCCCCGGCGCCGACTGGCGGCGCTTATATTCGGCGATATATAAAAGATGCTCGATGCGGTGAATGAGGGCGGCGTCATGGCCGCGCCGCATGATATCGGCCACCGATTCCTCGTTCTCGATCAGCCCGCGCAGAATATCGTCGAGCACATCATAGGGCGGCAGGCTGTCCTGATCGGTCTGATCCGGGCGCAATTCGGCCGAGGGCGGCTTGTCGATGATATTGACCGGGATCACCTCGCCTTCGGGGCCGAGGCAGATTCCGGGCCGCAGCCGGTTGCGCAGGCGGGCAAGGGCGAAAACTTCGGTTTTGTAGATATCCTTGATCGGGTTGAAGCCGCCATTCATGTCGCCGTAAAGGGTGGCGTAGCCGACCGACATTTCGGACTTGTTGCCGGTGGTGACCACCATGGCGCCATTGGCATTGGACAGGGCCATCAGGGCGGCGCCGCGCACCCGCGACTGGATGTTCTCCGCCGTCACCCCCTCGCCGCTGCCGATCAGCGGCGCCAGCATATCGTGAAAGCCCGTCACGGCGGGGGCGATGGGCATGGTGGCATAGTCCACCCCCAGCGCCTCGGCGCAGGCGGCGGCATCATCGAGACTTTCGGCGCTGGTATAAAGATATGGCAACATGATGCATTGCACCCGCTTTGGGCCCAGCGCATCCACCGCCATGGCGGCGCACACCGCCGAGTCGATGCCGCCCGACAGGCCGAGCACCACCGAGGAAAAGCGATTTTTTTCAACATAATCGCGCAGGCCCAGCACCGCCGCCAGCCAGATCGATTCCAGATCGTCGTCAACATGTTGCGTTTTGCAGCTTTCACACTGCCAAATATTGCGGTTTTGACGCCATATTGTCATTTCCACCGCTTCGCGCCAGCGCGGCAGGCGCAGGGGCACGGCGCCGTCCGGCGCGGCGGCGAAGGAGCCGCCGTCAAACACCAGCTCGTCCTGGCCGCCGACCTGATTGACATAGATCACCGGCAGGCCGGTCTCGGCGGCCCGGGCCAGCACATGGTCCTCGCGATGGCGCTTCTTGTCGCGGGTGAAGGGCGAGCCATTGGGGGCGATCAGCAATTCGGCGCCCTGGGCTTTGAGATGGGCGGCCACATCGGGAAACCACATATCCTCGCAGATCGGCACTCCGATACTCACCCCATTGAGTGTCAGGGGCTCGGGCAGCGGCCCGGGGGCGAACACCCGTATCTCGTCGAACACGCCGTAATTGGGCAGATGGTGCTTATAGCGCACCGCATCGATGCGCCCGCCGCGCAGCAGCAGCAGCGCGTTATAGAGCGCCCCGTCCTCGCGCCAGGGGGCGCCGATCAGCACCGCCGGGCCATCGCCGCAAGCCTCGGCCAGAGCCTCGGCCTCGCGGCGGCAGGCGTCCTGAAAGGCCGGTTTCAGAACCAGATCCTCGGGCGGATAACCGGCAAGGTATAATTCCGGGAACACCACCAGATCGGCCCCCTGCCCGATTTGGGAGGTCAGCACCTCCTCGGCCTTCTGCCGGTTCTGCGCCACCGCGCCGACGGTGGGGTTGATCTGGGCCAGGGCGATTTTGAGCGATGCGGTCATCTGAAGGGATTCGGGCATAGGTTTTACCAGAGGCCATGGCTATCACGTCCGCGCGGGGCTGGCCAGAAAAAGCGGAGCCAGGGGCGGCGCCATGTTCTATAATGAGCGCCTATCGATCAAGGGGAGACAAGATGATGAAACGGGCGATTTTCGCGGTCACCACCGCCTGTGCGGCGGCCCTGGCATGGGCGGGCGCGGCAGAGGCCGACAGCTACAGCCCCGGCCTGTGGGACACCAATTTCGACCTCTTAAGCCTGCATCAGAGCCGCGATAACGGCTTTGTCGGGCTCTATTACTATAAGGGCCTGCCGGCGCATCTTTACGGCAAGCCCGAGGCGGACGGCACCTATAGCGGCACCTGGGTACAGGGCACATCCGAGGTCCGATGCGGAGAGCGGCAGTTCGGCTCGCCCTATTGGGGCCGGTTCCGGTTCCATTTCACCGGCAAGCGTTATGCGGGCCTGTGGAATTATTGCGGCCGGCCGCTGGTGGACGGGGCCGATTTCCGCTGGACCGGCACGCTGAACCGGCCGATGTAGGCTCCCCGGCCCGGTATCCCGCGCCGGCGAGGCCTCATCACACGCCGAAACCGGCGGCGGGCATGGCCGGCGGCGGCGGGGTGACCCGCCTGGCTTTCAGCTTGTCGGCAATCTGGAAGGCCAGCTCCAGCGCCTGATCCGCATTGAGCCGCGGATCGCAATGGGTGTGGTAGCGGCTGGACAGATCCGCCTCGCCCAGCTGATGCTGGCCGCCGAGGCATTCGGTGACGTTCTGCCCGGTCATTTCGAAATGCACGCCGCCGGCATGGGTGCCCTCGGCCTCGTGGATGGCCATGAACTGTTCCAGCTCGCTGAGGATCTGGTCGAAAGGCCGGGTCTTGTAGCCATTGGCGGCCTTGACCGTGTTGCCATGCATGGGATCGCAGGACCAGACCACGGTGCGGCCCTCGCGCTGAACGGCCCGCACCAGGCGCGGCAGATGCTTGGCGATGTGTCCGGCTCCGAAGCGGGTAATCAGGGTGAGGCGCCCGGCCTCGTCGGCCGGATTGAGAATATCGATCAGCCGGATCAGCTCATCCTCGCCCATGCGCTCGCCGATCTTGACGCCGATCGGGTTCTTGATGCCGCGGGCAAACTCCACATGGGCGTTCTCCAGCTGGCGGGTGCGCTCGCCGATCCACAGGAAATGGCCGGAGGTGTCATACCATTCGCCGGAGGTGGAATCGATCCGGGTCAGGGCCTGTTCATAGCCCAGCAGCAGGGCCTCGTGGCTGGTGAAGAAATCGGTGGAGCGCAATTTCGGCGTGGCGTCGGAGGAGATGCCGCAGGCGCGCATGAAGCCCAGCGCCTCGGAGATGCGCCCCGCCAATTCGTCATATTTCTCGCCGGCCGGGCTGTCCTCGATGAAGCCGAGGGTCCATTGATGGACATGCTCCAGATTGGCATAGCCGCCCTGGGCGAAGGCCCGGAGCAGGTTGAGGGTGGCCGCCGCCTGGCGATAGGCCATCAGCATGCGCATGGGGTCGGGCTGGCGGCCGTCACGATCGAACCGGATCGAATTGATGATGTCGCCGAAATAGCTCGGCAACTCCTCGTCGCCCTGGGTTTCGGTCGGGGCGGATCGGGGCTTGGCGAACTGGCCGGCAATGCGGCCGACCTTCACCACCGGGCAGGAGCCGGCAAAGGTCAGCACCACCGCCATCTGCAGCAGCACCCGGAAGAAATCGCGGATATTATTGGCATTGTGTTCGGCGAAGGATTCGGCACAATCGCCGCCCTGCAGCAAAAAGGCATTGCCGTGTGCCACCTCGGCCAGTTCGGACTTCAGGCGGCGTACCTCACCTGCAAAAACCAGCGGCGGAAACTCGGCGAGTTGGCTTTCGGTTTCCCGCAGGGCGTCAAGATCGGGATAATGCGGTGATTGGAGAACAGGCTTCTCCCGCCAGCTTGAGGGCGACCATTTGTCTGTCATGTCGCGGAATACCTTCCTGTAAACAATATTGGGGGTTTACCGCAGCCGCCGGGCCGCCGCCACCCCCTTTGGCTGTCTATATATAATATGTTCCGCTTTTTGGAAACAGGCAGGCGATTGCAAATCAGCCGCAACCTCTCTAATTTGCTTGAACACTGGCTCAATATAGCGGCGGCGCGTCTCGCGGCCGGCCGAGAGGTCAAAGCAGACATGCATTCATACCGTGCGCATCCCCCGCGCCTTGTCCTCACCGCCCTGAGCCTTGCGATGGTGGTCATGCTGGCCGCGTTCTGGGCCATGGCCAGCGAGAGCGAGGCCGAACGCAAGATTGCCGGCTGGACCGGGGAACTCGGCACGATCGAGAACACCCTGAAGCGGGTCAATATCAACATTCCGGAGTTGGACAAGATCCGGACCGCGCTGGGGGACATCAATCGGGATGCCCGCGCCCTGCGCACCGAGCTGTCGCCGCAATTGGAGGCGATCAAGGCCCGCGCCGCCAAGCTGGGCCCGGCGCCGGAGAAAGGCGCCACCGAACCCGAGGCGGTGGCGGCGAACCGCACCGAAGTCACCAAACTCCTGGAAAAACAACAGGCCCTGGTGAATGGGGTCGATCTGATCATCCTGCGCTCGGGCCAGCTTGACCGCAAGGCCTCGGAAGACCAGCGCCGGCACTTTCTGGACGACCTGCTGAACCGGACCAGCAGCGCGCTCAATCCGGGGCTTTGGCTCAATGCGGCCACGGATTTGCCCCGGCAATATGAGTATCTGAAGCTGTTCCTGCGCGGCTGGAGCGAACACATTTCCGAGGTGGTCAGCCCGGCCATTGTGGGGCTGCTGACGGCGGCGCTGATCGCGGCGCTGCTGATCGGCTTTCCCCTGCGCTGGAAACTGCAATTCGTGGCGCGGCCGCGTCTGGACACGGACGAGCCGGCCTATGCCCGCCGCATCACCGCCGCCGCCATCACGGCAATGGCCGACATTCTGCCGCCGCTGGTGGCGATCTGGGGGCTGTATCTGGTGCTGGGGGGCAGCAAATTCATCCTGCTGGGGCTGAGCGATGCCGGCACCGCCGGCGCGGCCGAAGCCGGCGGCGACGCTGCCGCCATCCTGACCCAACGCGCCGACGCCATCACCTTCGCGCTGGCCTCAGGGCTCAGCTTCGCGGTGGCGATCCGCGGTCTGGCCCGGGCCATTCTTTCGCCCACTTCGTTCAAATGGCGGCTCGGCTCGATGATGGACGAGCCGGCCAAGCATATCTACCGCATCGTCACCACCATCGCCTATGTGTTCGGCCTCGATCATTTCCTGTGGCAACTGAGCGCGACCCTGAACACGCCTTTGTCGCTGACCGTGGCGCAGAGCATCATCTCGGCGGCCACATTGGCGTTTCTGTTTATCGGCATATTGATGCTGAAAACCGGGCAAACGGTCGGCAATGTGCCGGAAACCCGCATGCAGTTTTTCTGGGTGCGGCGCCTGCGCGGCCTGTTCTGGCTGCTGAGCGCGCTGATCCTGGCGGCGCTGGCGCTGGGCTATATCGCGCTCGGGCGCTATATCGCCATCCAGACGGTCACCACATCGCTATTGGTGATCGGGCTGTATTTCGTGCATCTGCTGGCCGACGAAATCCTGGTGACCCGCCTGCAGCCGAACCGCTCGGTGGGCAAGCTGATGCAGAATGTGATGCTGCTGAGCAACCGGGCGGTGGAGCGGTTCGGCCTTGGCCTCGCAACGCTGATCGACATGATCCTGCTGCTGATCGGCCTGCCGCTGATCGCGCTACAGGTCGGCGTGAAATGGGAAGACCTGCAAGGCTGGCTGAATGCCCTGTTCTTCGGGATGGATTTCGGCGATATCCATATTTCGATGTCTTCGGTGCTGATCGCCCTGACGGTGTTCGGCGCCGGCCTGCTGATAACCCGGTTCTTCCAGAAATGGCTGGAATCGCGGGTGCTGAGCCGCACCCAGCTCGATGCGGGCATCCGCAATTCGATCCGCACCGGGGTGGGCTATAGCGGGGTGCTGCTGACCGCGCTGGTGGCGGTATCCTATGCCGGGGTCAATTTTTCCAATATCGCCATCGTCGCCGGCGCGCTGTCGGTCGGTATCGGTTTCGGCCTGCAATCCATCGTCAATAATTTCGTCTCCGGCCTGATCCTGCTGGCCGAGCGCCCGTTCAAGATCGGTGATTGGGTGGTGGTCGGCTCCGAGGAAGGCATTGTGAGGAAGATCAAGGTGCGCTCGACCGAGATCGAAACCTTCAACCGGGCCTCGGTGACCGTGCCCAATTCGAAACTGATCACCGAACCGGTGATGAACTGGACCCATCGCAGCAAATTGGGGCGGGTCATCATTCCGATCGGCGTTTCTTATGACAGCGATCCGGATCAGGTGCGGAGTATCCTGCTGTCCTGCGTCGAGGGCCGCGAGCATTTGCTGAGTTCGCCCGAGCCGGCGGTTCTGTTCAAGGATTTCGGCGACAGCGCCCTGGTGTTCGAGCTGCGGGCCTTTGTCGATGACGTCAATTATTCGCTGAGCGTTTCCAGCGATTTGCGCTTTGAAATGTTCCGCAAGCTGAAGGACGCCAATATCTCCATTCCGTTCCCGCAACGGGATCTGCACATCGTTTCCGACTTCAGGACGAAACCGGAAGAGTGATCCCGGCTGCGGCGGCGCGGCGGCCAAACGGACCGGCACCATCCGGCCTCCTGCCCTATTTTTAAATATTAGACAAGTCTAAACTATGTAATCTCACATTATTGTGATTTGTATTCGCAACAAGCTCCCCTGTTTAATCGGAGATATATTACCCAGAGGAGATTTATTATGGCCAGAACCGAATATGAAGTCACCCGCAAGACCATGATGGGCAAGCTGCAGCCCGGCTTTCACAATATCCGTAATAAATCATTCCCCGATGCGCCGATGATCTGGCAGCAGGACGACACGGTAGAAGCCGCGCGCCGGGAAGGCATCATGGAGATGAGCGAGGACCATTGGGAGGTGATCCGGGTGCTGCAATCCTGCTACGCCCAGGAAGAGCATCCGCGCACCCGCCTGCTGCATGATGCGCTGGAGGCCCGCTTCGCCGCCAAAGGGGGCATGCGCTATCTCTACACGCTGTATCCCGATGGGCCGATCGCCCAGGGCTGCCGCCTGACCGGCCTCGAATCGCCCTCGGGCAGCGTCGACAAATCCTTCGGCAGCGTGCGCTGACACAAGCATTTCCGATCCAGCCGGTGCATCCCGGCTGGATTGAATGCCGCCCCCTCGCCCGGGCGGCCTGTTATTTCCAGTAGGATTTATTGCGCAATTGCGGCCACAGGGTACTGATCCAGTATTCCTTGCGGGTCTTGTAGCGCTCGCGGCATTCACCCACATCCCGGGCAGCGATGGCAACCAGGCTTTGTTTCTGGTTCATCTTATTGGGTGATTTTCCATAGACCAGGCAGGCCATGTTGTAAAACCGCTCAATGCTCCAGCCATGCTCGCCGGCATAGGCGCGCCCGCGCATGGCGCGGCTTTCGCTGCCGCTGCGCAGACCGAAGGAATCGGCGGCATTCATGACGATCTTGCCGCCGTCCTCGAACATTTCCACCAGCAATATGGCCGCCAGATCATCGACCTCTTTTTCCTCATTGCGGACGACCGGCAGGTCATAGAGGTCGATCAGCGCATGGCCGACCTCATGCAGGAGCACATGCATCAGCACGTCCATGGAGGCGTTGTAGATCTCCTCATCGCTCTTGCCCGGATGGCCGCGGCGGAAGGTTGATTTGGTTTCGGTGATCAGACGATAGGGAATTTCGATCTCGCCATAGCGGTTGTCGAATTGCGGCCCGGTGGGCGAGCCGATTCGGATCAGCAGATTATCGGCCAGATAAAATTCGTTATTGAGGAATTTGGCGATTTCGGCCACCACGCCCGAGCGCTTGATGTCGCTGAGCGCCGCCGCTTCGCGGGCGTCGATGGCGGGTTCGTAAACCACCCGGACCTTGCCGTCATAGCCCATGTCGCAGCCGGTCAATAGCACGACCACGAGGATCAATATTCTCGTCATTACGCTCGTCTTCGAGTTCATTTTCACAATCTTTGACCCCATAACACGCGAATGCGATCAATTTACGGCATGGCTGCGGCTCGATGGCGCGCCGGCCCGCCGACACCTCTGCCCTGGATACTCAAACCCGATCCGGCGCCAGGCCCGACCGGTCCATGCTGGCAGAAATTGGTTAAGGGCCGGTATGCGCCCCCTGCCCCATGCCCCGATTATTGCGGGGTGCGCATCAGCACCAATTCCTCCGCCGCCGAGGGGTGCACCGCAATGGTGCGGTCGAAATCCGCCTTGGAAACCCCGGCCTTCATCGCCACCCCGGCCAGCTGCACCAGTTCGCCGGCATCCGGCCCCATGAAATGGCAGCCGACCACCTTGCCGGAATCGCCGCTGACCAGCAGCTTGAGCAGTATCTTCTCGTCGCGTCCGGTCAGGGTGTGTTTCATCGGCCGGAAATGCTCGCGGAACACCTGCAGATCGGGATAGCGCTCGCGCGCCAGCGCCTCGGTCAGCCCGACCGTGCCGATTTCCGGCTGTGAAAACACCGCAGTCGGGATATCGGAATAATCAACGATGACCGGATTGTCGTTGAACACCGTCTCGGCGAAGGCCGCCCCCTCGCGGATGGCCACCGGGGTGAGATTGACCCGGTGGGTGACATCGCCGACGGCATAGATATTCTCCACCGAAGAGCGGTTATACTCATCGACGACCACATAGCCGTTCCAGCCCATCTCGACCCCGGCCTCCGAAAGGCCCAGCCCCTTGACATTGGGCACCCGGCCGGTGGCATACATGATGCTGTCCGCATGCAGCATATCGCCGTTCTTCAGTTCGATATCGAGCCTATCTCCGCTTTTACCGATGCTGGCGACATCGCTCATCACCCGCACATCGATGCCCTTTTTCACCATTTCCTCATGCAACAGCCGGCGCAGATCGTCATCGAAACCGCGCAGGATTTCCTCGCCGCGATAGATGAGTGTGGTCTGCACCCCGAGCCCGTTGAAGATGCCGGCGAATTCCACCGCGATATAGCCGCCGCCGACAATCGCAATGTGTTCGGGTAACACATCGAGATGGAACGCCTCATTGGAGGTGATGGCGTGCTCGATGCCCGGCACATCGGTTGGCAGAAACGGCGCCGCGCCGGTGGCGATGAGTACGGTGGCGGCGGTGACCACCCGGTCCTCGCCGGTCAGATAGATGGTGTTGGGGTCTCTGAGCTCAGCGCGGGTGGGGATGATCTCCACCCCGGCGGCTTTCAGATTGCGGATATAAATGCCGTTGAGCCGGTCGATCTCCCGGTCCTTGGTCTCGATCAGCGCCGACCAGTCGAAGCTGGGCTTTGGCACCTGCCAGCCATAGCCGGCCGCGTCCTCGAAGGCCTCCGCGAACTGGCTGGCATAGACGAACAGCTTTTTCGGCACGCAGCCGCGAATGACGCAGGTGCCGCCGACCCGATATTCTTCGGCCACCGCGACTCTGGCGCCATATTGCGCCGACATGCGCGCGGCGCGGACCCCGCCGGAGCCCGCGCCAATCACAAACAGATCGTAATCGAATGTACTCATGCAGGTTCCATGATTTTTGCGCCGTCCGGTCCGGCGATCACCGCCAGGGTGGCAATGCCGCAGAACAGGCCGGTCTCCACCACGCCGGCGATCATGTTGAGCGCCGCCGCCAGGGCCACCGGATCGGGGATGACGCCGAAGGCGCAATCATAGATGTAATGGCCGCCATCGGTGAAGAACGGCTTGCCGTCGGCGGTCTTGCGGCGGTTGATCTCGCCATTGCAGCCGAGCCCGGCGGCGATTTCACGCATTTGGTTCACAGTGGCGCCAGCCCCGAACGGCACCACTTCGACCGGCAGGTCGAAGGCGCCTAAGGTTTCCACCACCTTGCTGCCATCGGCGATCACCACCATGCGGCTGGAGGCGGTGGCGACGATCTTCTCGCGCAGCAGGGCGCCGCCGCCGCCCTTCACAAGGTTGAGCGCCGCATCGAGCTCGTCGGCGCCGTCGATGGTCAGGTCGAGCGCCGGGGTCTCATCGAGGGTGGTCAGGGGGATATTCAGCCCCGTGGCCTGGGCGTGGGTGGCCTCGGATGTGGGTACGCAGAGCACGTTCAGCCCCGCCGCCACCCGCTCGCCGAGCAGGTCGACAAAATGCGCGGCGGTCGAGCCGGTGCCAAGCCCCAGCTTCATACCGTCTTCCACATATTCCAGCGCCCTGGCCGCAGCCATGCGTTTTTGTTCGTCAGGTGTCATCGCGTGTTCTCCCCTCTCAATGACAATGCGCTCAACTGTCCAGCCCCCCCATGAGCATATATTTGATTTCCAGAAATTCCTCGATGCCGTGCTGGCCGCCTTCGCGGCCAAGGCCGGATTCCTTGACCCCGCCAAAGGGGGCAACCTCGGTCGAGATAATGCCTTCATTGATCCCGACTATGCCATATTCGAGCGCCTCGCCGACCCGCCAGATGCGGCCGATATCGCGGCTGTAGAAATAGGCCGCCAGCCCATAGGGGGTGTCGTTGGCCATGGCCACCGCCTCTTATTCGGTGTCGAACTTGTAAAGCGGGGCGACGGGGCCGAAAATCTCCTCATTGGCAACCGCCATATCGGTGGTGACGTCGCAGATCACCGTCGGCTCGAAGAACATGCCGCCCAGCTCGTGGCGCTTGCCGCCGGTGAGCACCCGCGCGCCCTTCGCAAGCGCGTCGGCCATATGGGCCTCGACACTGTCGATGGCGGCCTTGTTGATCAGCGGCCCCTGCACCACACCGTCCTCGGTGCCAACGCCCACTTTCATCTTTTTCACCTCGGCGGCGAATTTGGCGGCAAAGCTGTCGTAGATGCCGGACTGAACCAGGATGCGGTTGGCGCAGACGCAGGTCTGGCCGGCATTGCGATATTTGGAAGCCAGCGCCCCGGCAACGGCGGCATCGATATCG
>PKTQ01000101.1 GCA_002869085.1 Hyphomicrobiales bacterium
AAGGCGTCCAGTCCGCCCCGATGCTCCACCGAGCGCAGGGCATGGGCGCTGATGCGCAGGCTGACGGTCTGCCCGAGCGCTTCGCTCATCAGGCTGACCTTGCAAAGATTGGGCAGAAAGCGCCGCCGTGTCTTGTTATGCGCGTGGCTGACATTGTTTCCGGCCTGAACCGCTTTACCGGTCAATTCGCAACGACGGGACATGCGCCCCTCCTCATATTTTCCAGCGCCCGACATGATCGGCGCTTAAATCTCATGGCAATAGGCTGCCGCCCCCGAAAGGGCAGCGAAGTTGGGCTGTAATAAAACGCATAATTCCTCTCCGTCAAGTCCTGTTTGCTTTTCAAGCCCGATCAAATCCCGTAATGTTCCCTCCGAAATTGAACCGTCCCGGGCTTCGGCCCGGGCATTTTGGATGGGTTTGAGTGAAGTATGCGCATCAGTACCGTCATTGCTTTTTGTCTGCTGATCCTGATCGACCTCTGTCCCGCCCAGGCCGCCGAGGCGCGCGCGGGTCTCTATAACCCGCCGGCAAATGTCCAGAAAATCAGGAGGTTGAACCGCAGGGTCGAATTTCAATACCAGGTTTTCGGCGGCGGCTTCTCGGTGGTGAACGCCAATTTCAATATCCGTTTCAGCAAGGGGTCCTACCAGGCCACCTCGATCATCGAGCCGCGCGGCATCGGCCTGATCCTCGCCGCCGGCCGGTTTGATTCCCTGGTATCGGGCCACATCACCAATCGCGGCATCCGCCCCCGCAGCTATATCTCCAACGGCACCGGCCAGGACACCCCCTACCGGGTCACCATGAAATGGAATAATGCCCGCCAGTTGCGTGTATCGGCCCGGCCCGGCCTGGCCGCGGACCGCCTGCGCGATGTGAAGAGCAAATTGCGCGCCGGCATGCCGGATCCGCTTTCGGCCCTGCTGGCCGGCACGATCTACGACACCCGCCGTCCCTGCCGGGGCAAAAGACGGATTTTCGATGGCCATATGATCTGGGATCTGCGCTACCGGTTCATCAAACTCGACCATTTCGGCAAGACCGGCAGCAACCGCTATAGCGGTCCGGCCTATAAATGCATGGTCAAATATGCCCCGGTGGCCGGCTATTCGAAAAAGACCATGCAGATGGAGCGCTCCTCGCCCCTGCCCTATCTGCCGGTGTGGTTCGCGCCGGTCAATGTCGGCAATGCCGCCATGCTGCTGCCGATCAAGGTCATCTTCCCGACCAAATGGATCGATGCGGTGGTGCATCTCACCCGCGCCCGCATCAATGGCCGCACGGTCAGGCTGAGCACGCTGGGCACCGCGGCGCGAAAGTGACGGCACCGGGCGGCACCGTCCCAAATCGAAACAGAAATCTTAACAAATCGGAGGCTGTATCGCCGCAACACCCCGGACAAACCGTAAAATCCCATCTCAAATCCAGCCCCGGCACCACATCTAGACGGGAACGAAACTGGAACATGTTGCAGGGTAGTGATTCGGGCGGGTTTTGTTCCTCAAAGGGGCCAATCCTTAACGCCGCAGCCCCGCCGGCCCGGGACGCAGGTTTGGGGTTTGTTAAGAAACAGGATGGGAACAATTAACCATTTGCTTTATAAAAAGGCCATGAAACCATGCAATATCATATATATAGCAAGGCATTTTTCGGCGGATTACCAGATATGGGCGTGAACAAAACTGGAAAAAGGCAAAGGTCAGTGATTCGGTCAGCCTTTGTTCCCAGCCCGTTCCAAAGCTTAACCATGGGGCGGTGACTGTCCCATTTCGGCACCCGTCTCACCGGCGCCGAACATGATTGAGGATTTGCGAAATGAACGCACATCGGCCGGGCCATGGGGTGACCGCCATTCTCGGGCCCACCAATACCGGCAAGACCCATCTGGCGATCGAGCGCATGCTGGCGCATCCGACCGGCATTATCGGCCTGCCGCTGCGGCTGCTGGCCCGCGAGGTCTATGACCGCATCGTGGCCTTGCGCGGCAAGGCCGATGTCGCCCTGATCACCGGCGAGGAAAAGATCAACCCCACCGGAGCCCGCTATCATGTCTGCACCGTCGAGGCGATGCCGCGCGGGCTCGAGGCCGATTTCGTCGCCATCGACGAGATTCAACTGGCCGCCGACCCTGAACGCGGCCATGTCTTCACCGACCGGCTGCTGAATGCGCGCGGCCGCCATGAGACCCTGATGCTCGGCGCCGGCACCATGCATTCCATGATCTCCACCCTGCTGCCCGGCGCCGATTTTGTCTCCCGCCCGCGTTTTTCAAAGCTGAGCTATGCGGGGCGCAAGAAAATCTCACGGCTGCCGCGCCGCTCGGCCATCGTCGCCTTCAGCACCGAGAATGTCTACGCCATCGCCGAGCTGATCCGCCGTCAGCGCGGCGGCGCCGCCGTGGTGATGGGCGCGCTCAGCCCGCGCACCCGCAACGCCCAGGTCGAGCTGTTCCAATCGGGCGATGTGGATTTCCTGGTCGCCACCGACGCCATCGGCATGGGGCTGAACATGGACATCGACCATGTCGCCTTTGCCGGACGCAGCAAGTTTGACGGCCAGCGCCGCCGGGCGCTGAGCCCGGCCGAACTGGCGCAGATCGCCGGGCGCGCCGGACGCCACATGAATGACGGCACCTTCGGCGAAACCGCCGATGCGCCGGATTTCGACATGGAAGTGATCGAGCGCATCGAATCCCATGAGTTCGAGCGGCTCAACATGCTGCAATGGCGCAACTCACAGCTCGATTTTGCCTCCATCGACGCCCTGCGCGCCAGCCTCGACCGCCCTGCCGACCGGCCCGGCCTGATGCGCGCCACCGAGGGCAGCGACCGTCTCGCCCTCGAGGTTCTGGCCCGCGACCCGGCCATGGCCCGGATGGCGGCGTCCCCCGGCGCGGTGCGCACCCTGTGGGATGTGTGCGGTCTGCCCGATTATCGCAAGATCGCCCGCGCCGACCATGCCCGCCTGATCGGCCGCCTGTTCGGCTTTTTGAGCGATCAGGGCCGCATCCCGGCCGATTGGCTGGAAAAAAAGATTGCCCATGCCGAC
>PKTQ01000385.1 GCA_002869085.1 Hyphomicrobiales bacterium
CAGTGGCATCTCGACAAGCGGGTGCCGATCGCCATGATCACGGTGATCGCCGTCCAGACCTTCGGCGCCATCTGGTGGGCGGCGACCCTGACCGGCACCGTCACCTTCAACACCGCGCGGATCGAGCGCTTCGAGGCCAGTTACAGCCGCATGGCGGCCATGGAGCAAACGCTGGCGCGCATCGATGAACGCTTGAAATCCCTGCAATCGGTGCTGGAGCGCGCCCGGCGCGGCAATCCCTGATCGAGATTGCAAGCCCCCCTTCATCAAGAGGTCAATTGCCGCTGACTACCGGCTTTTTCCGATTTGGATATTGCCAGCCATGGGCGGAAAGGCTAAAGACACCGGTGAATTGATCGGTTTCGGAGCGTAGCGCAGTCCGGTAGCGCACTTGTCTGGGGGACAAGGGGTCGTGGGTTCGAATCCCGCCGCTCCGACCATTCAATCAACAACAGGCCCGCCTGCGGTTTTGCCGCCGGCGGGCCGTTTTGTCTTTGAAGCAATCTGCCCGGGGGGCAGGGCGGCTCAGCCCCGGCCGAGGAACTTGCGGCCATCGGCACTGATCCGCACCATGGGCCGGCTGTCTATCTGGACACGCTCCACCAGGCCGCGATCAACCGCATCCTCCCACACGGTGAGCTGCGGGCAGGAGGTGCGCCACTGCGCCATCACCTCGTCATAGCCGCGCGGCGCCGCATGGATCCAATGCAGCATGTCGCGGATCAGCGGGTCAAGGGATTGGGGCATGACGTAACCTGACCGTTGAGTGAGACATCTGACCGGGTTTCTTCCGGCCATCATATCATATCAGCTCCGATGCACCAGCGCGGCCTCAGGTCAGAATCCGTCAGAATTTTGGCTGTAACCATGGAAAAATTCGGCAAGAATTGCTATATTAAGTCATAGAGGCCTGGGGGGTTGATCCACCGCGCCAGCCCCATCGCGCATGATTAAGGCGATGCGGGAAATGGCAGCAGGATCAAATGGTTAAACCGGCATGTGCTGGGAGCCTCACGCGGAAATCACCAGCACTGCCAAACCCGAAGGAGGTCTGTTATGGCTGTTCATAAGAAAGCCGGTGATCTTCCGGCCAAAACCTATGCCGATCCGTTCAGCGCCTTTCGCGGCGAAATGGACCGCATGTTCGAAAACTTCCTCACAACTCCCGGATTCCTGCCTGAACCTGATGGCCTCAGGAGCACATGGCCGGAGGAGGCCATGGTCGTGCCCAGCATGGACATCAAGGAAAGCGATAAGGCCATTGTGCTGACCGCCGAACTGCCCGGGCTTGATGAGAAGGATGTCACCCTCACAATTGCGGACGGCGTCCTGGTGCTGAAAGGAGAGAAGAAATATGAGCATGAGGACGAAAAGGAGGATCTGCATGTGATGGAGCGCCGCTATGGCAGCTTCATGCGCCGCTTCCGCCTGCCGGACACTGTCGACCAGGACAAGGTCGATGCCGGCTTCGACAAGGGCGTGCTGACCGTCACAATGGGCAAGAAACCCGGCATGGAAACGCAAGAGCGCAAGATCGAGATCAAACGCTGAATGCCGCATGGTTTGGAGTAGCGGCCCAGCCGCGCTGATTTCGGTTGAATGCGCCTGATGGCTTCGGCCAATGCGATAATAAAAGCCCCGCCCGGCTTTGCCGGACGGGGTTGGCTGGTATCGACAGTTAAGCCGAACACATCGCCGCCATGGCGCCTAACGAGGGGCGTCCTGCGCCATGCATAGGGTCTGGTAAAGCTAACAATAGCGCGAGAAAATCATAAGCTGGCCGACCCCGAATACCATGCCCGGATTATCTTGCGGACTCTAAAGAGCGTCTTCTCGTTAGGAGTAGAGGAGAGGATCACTCTCAATACCGCCTAGTATAATCCAGGGTTGTTTCTAACAGATTAACTCTCCTAAAAATCGCATCGATTATGTCGAATCTCGTACTCCTGTTCCGATATGTCACATTCACAATAATCTATCATATTGATATAATTACATATTAGTCCTGTTCCTGTGAGATGCGGTCAAAC
>PKTQ01000426.1 GCA_002869085.1 Hyphomicrobiales bacterium
AAGGAGGGCGACCGGGTGGTGAAGAACCAGCCGCTGTTTCGCCTGCAGCCGGCCGGCCCGTCCTCGGAATTGGGCCAGATCGAAACCCGCCTGGCGCGGCTGCGGCTGGAAGAAATCCGCCTGCGGGCGGAAGCGGATGGCACAACGCCCGATTTCGGCCTTGCCGTGCGCAAATACCCCTCGCTCAGCAGCAGCCAGATGGCGCAATACCGCGCCAACCGGCATGCGCGGCTGGAAGAAGAGGCGGTGCTGAAGGCGCGGATCAATCAGAAGCAGACCGATATCGACAGCGCCAAGCGCGAATATATGGCGATTTACGAGCAATTGGCGGCCGAGGAGGAGAAACTCAATATACAGAAGGTGCTGCTGAAGGACGGCTATACCTCCAAACAGCTTTATCTCAATGCCAAGGCGTCCTATCACCGGGTGCTGTCGGAGCAGATCGCCCTGCAGAGCAGGCTTAGCGCCGCGCGCCAGTCCCTGAAGGAGACCAAGGCCAATCTGATCAAGGTGCGGGCGGATGCCGAAGAGGAGATCGCGGTCGAAATGGCCCGGGTGTCCGGCGAGCGCGCCGAGGCGGAGCAGCAGGTCGGCAAGCTCAAGGACCGGGTCAACCGGCTCTATGTGCGCGCGCCCGTTTCGGGGCTGGTGAAGCAGGTGGTGCCCAAATCGACCGGCGCCGTGGTGCGGCCGGGCGAGATGCTGGCGGAAATCGTGCCGACAGGGCAGGCGCTGGTGGCCGAGGTGCATGTCAAGCACAAGGATATCGGCCATGTGAAACCGGGCGATCCGGCCGAGATCAAGGTGACCACTTTCGATCCCAACCGCTATGGGGCGCTGCATGGCAGCGTCAAGACGATTTCCGCCTCCAGCTTCAAGGACGAGCAGGGAGAGCCTTATTTCAAGGCGACGCTGGGCATTGACGACAGCGACTATGGCAACAAGCCCGGACATGTCAAATTATCGGCCGGCATGGTGGTCAATGCCGAAATCGTCACCGACCGCAAATCCCTGACCCGCTATCTGCTGAAACCGATCTACCGCTCCATCGACACGGCGTTCACCGAACGCTAGCACCGGGATCGCCCGAGAGCCCGAATGGGCGGCCGCGGGGCGCGGTGTGTCAAAAAAATCATCCTGCCGATTGCCTCCATTGCCGGGCGGTGGGGGGCGTTTTCCTGTGGCTGCCCGGCAAAATCGGGGCGGGCTGTTGCCGGCCGCGCCGCTGGCCTTCGCGGCTGGCCTTAGGACATCCTATTGTTATTATGAATAAAAACAACGCCGCATTCTTGAACGCCGGCTGATGTTTTGCCCATATTCAGGACCTGGCGCCGAGCGTTCGGGCGGTCCTTTGTCCCATCTCCATGATGCGGGAGTGAATAGTCCAATTGTAGCATAAAGATGTATTGTCGAGTCATTGTCCGGGAATTTATGTTCAATCAGCATCCCGAATGGTCAAAACCGTGCGGGTGTTCTGCTGCGACGGTGACCACTAAGGCGCCGGGCAGTTATGGTTATCCAAAAAGGAGAGGGAGATCCTAAATGAGTAAGAACAAATTAATTCTTGATCGCCGTCAGCTTCTGAAAGGAAGTGCGGCCGCCGGCCTGGTGATGGCCGCACCGATGCATTTCATCCGCGGCGCGCATGCTGCTGACTATTGCAACATGCCCACGGGCAAATCGGTTACTTTTGGTTTTAACGTGCCCCAGACCGGTGCTTATGCCGATGAGGGCGCGGATGAGCTGCGCGCTTATAAACTCGCCGTCAAGCATCTGAACGGTGAAGGCGATGGCGGCATGCTGAACACCTTCAAGCCGTCAGTGCTGAAGGGCAATGGCGTTCTGGGCAAGAAGGTCGAATTCGTGACCGGCGACACCCAGACCAAATCCGACGCCGCCCGCGCGTCCGCCAAGCGGATGATTGAAAAAGACGGCGCCCTGATGATCACCGGCGGTTCCTCGTCCGGCGTGGCGATTGCCGTGCAGGGCCTGTGCCAGGAAGCGGGCGTGATCTTCATGGCCGGCCTGACCCACTCCAACGACACCACGGGCAAGGATAAGCGCGCCAATGGTTTCCGTCATTTCTTCAACGCCTATATGTCCGGCGCCGCTCTCGGCCCGGTGCTCGAGAAGGAATATGGCAAGGAGCGCAAGGCTTACCATCTGACCGCCGACTACACCTGGGGCTGGACTCAGGAAGAGTCGATGAAGAACACCACCGAAGCCCTCGGCTGGCAGACCACCAAGACCGTCAAGACCCCGGTGGGTGCGGGTGACTTCTCGCAATATATCACCCCGGTTCTGAACTCCGGCGCCGACGTGCTGATCCTGAACCATTACGGCAAGGACATGATCAACTCCCTCACCCAAGCCGTTCAGTTCGGGCTGCGTGACAAGCAGGTCAATGGCAAGAACTTCGAAATCGTCGTGCCGCTGTTCTCGCGTCTGATGGCGCAGGGTGCCGGCGAGGCGATCAAGGGCATTCTCGGTTCCACCAACTGGAACTGGTCGCTGAAGGACGAAGGCTCGCAGGCTTTCGTGAAGAGCTTCGGCGCGGAATATGGCACTCCGCCCTCCATGGCGGCCCATACCTGCTATGTGCAGGCTCTGCTCTATGCCAATGCCTGCGAAATGGCCGGCACCTTCTCGCCGGAAGGCGTTGTGAAGTCTCTCGAAGGCTTCAAGTTCGACGGCATGGGCAATGGCGCGACCGAATATCGCGCGGCCGATCATCAGTGCTTCAAGGATGTGCTGGTGGTGCGCGGTAACCAGAACCCGACATCGCAGTTCGACCTGCTCGAGGTTGTGGAAATCACACCGCGGGCGCAGGTTGAATATGATCCGAAGATCTTCGGCGGCGATCTGGGTCCGGTGAACGCCAAAGCCTGCTAAGTCTTATCATATGAAATATCCGGCTATCCCGTTGTGAGACGGGATAGCCGGAGCTTAATGCTTTGACGTCAAGCTGCCATCGGATTAATGATCCGGGGCGGGCGGGGTGCTGGCCTCGCGGTGGAACCAAGTGCTGGGGTGAATAAGGGCAATGGATGCCATATTTCTTCAAATTCTGAACGGGCTCGACAAGGGCGGCGCTTATGCATTGATAGCGCTCGGCCTGACGCTGGCCTTCGGGACGCTGGGTGTCGTGAATTTTGCTCATGGCGCTCTTTTCATGCTGGGCGCCTTCTGCGCCGTATCGTTCAACAAACTGCTCAATCTGCAGCAGGTGGTGCTCGATCCGACCCAGAAAACCGCCTGGGGCACGCCGATGGAAGTGCGTACTCCCTATGTGGAAGCCTGGCTGGGCGATTTCGGCGCCTTCCTGATCGATTATTCGGTGCCGGTGTCGATTCTGGTGGCGATACCCGTCATGCTGCTGATCGGCGTGGCGATGGAGCGCGGCCTGATCAAGCATTTCTACCGCCGCCCGCATGCGGACCAGATCCTGGTGACCTTCGGCCTCGCCATCGTGCTGCAGGAGATCATCAAACATTTCTTCGGCGCCAATCCCATCCCGCAATCGGCGCCCGAGATCGTCAGCGGCAGCGCCAATGTGGGCCTGTGGCTGGGGCTCGGCGATAGCGTGGTCTATCCGTGGTGGCGGCTGGTGTATTTTGCCTTTTCGGCCATTGTGGTTTTCGGGGTGTTCGCCTTCCTGCAATTGACGACCTTCGGCATGGTGGTGCGCGCCGGCATGCGCGACCGCGAGACGGTGAGCCTGCTCGGCATCAATATCCAGCGCCGGTTCACAATTGTGTTCGGTCTGGCGGCGGTGGTGGCCGGACTGGCCGGGGCGATGTACACGCCGATTCTGCCACCGGATTACCATATCGGCATGGAGTTCCTGGTGCTGTCCTTCGTCGTGGTGGTGGTGGGCGGCATGGGCTCGCTCGGCGGCGCGGTGGCGGCCGGCTTCCTGCTCGGCATCTTGCAGTCCTTTGCCTCCATGAACGAAATCAAGAGTATTTTCCCGGGTATTGATCAGATCATCATTTACCTGATTGCGGTGGTCATTCTGCTGACCATGCCGCGCGGCCTGATGGGCCGAAAAGGCGTGATGGAGGACTGACGGCATGTTTGGTAGAACCGAGCGCGGCGACTGGCTGCTGTTTGTGATCTTCTCGGCGGTGGTGCTGACCCTGCCGATCACCCTGACGCCGATCGGGGCGGCCTATCCCGATCTGCTGCAGAAATTCGCGATTTACGGCATTTTCGCCATCGGCTTCAATATCCTGTTCGGCCTGACCGGCTATCTGTCCTTCGGCCATGCGGCCTTTCTGGGCATCGGCTCATATGCCGCGGTGTGGATGTTCAAGCTGTTCACTATGAATGTGATTCCGGCGGTGCTGTTTTCGGTGCTGGTGGCGGGGGTGTTCGCGCTGCTGATCGGCTATGTCAGCCTGCGCCGGTCGGGCATCTATTTCTCGATCCTGACCCTGGCTTTCGCGCAGATGTCCTATAATCTGGCCTATTCGGTGCTGACGCCGATCACCAATGGCGAGACCGGCCTGCAAGTGCGCAAGCTGGTGCCCGTGGACCGGGCGGCCGATTATGTGTTCAGCCTGCGCGACGAGGATCTGCGGCTGGTCGATAAGTTGTTCGGAGTGGTGGAGGACGGCATCCCGATCACCAATCTGTTCGGCATCAAGATGAGCGGCTATCCCGGTTTCTATTTCTGCGCCGTGCTGCTGCTGATCGGCTTCTTCATCGCCATGCGCATTTCGCGCTCCAATTTCGGCATGATGCTCAAAGCGATCAAATCCAACCAGAACCGGCTCAACTATACCGGCATCAATACCCGGCCCTATCTGCTTTCGGCGTTTGTGATTTCGGGCATGTATGCCGGCCTCGCCGGGGCTCTGCTGGCGGTGACCGACCCGCTGGCCGGCGCCGAGCGCATGCAGTGGACCGCCTCGGGCGAGGTGGTGCTGATGACCATTCTCGGCGGCGCCGGCACTTTGCTGGGGCCGTTCCTGGGGGCGACGATCATTAAATATTTCGAGAATATCTTTTCCTCGATCAATGATCAGGTTCTGCACGGGCTGTTCTCAATGCTGCCGGATGCGGTCCAGAATGTTCTGGTCGGCATACTCGGCATGTTTGTCGGCGATGGCTGGCATCTGACCCTGGGCCTGTTGTTCATGATCATCGTGATCTTCCTGCCCGGCGGATTGATGGAAGGCTTTAACCGCTTGCTCGGCCTGTTCTCGCGCAAGAAACCCGGCGCTACGCCGCCGGCGGAAGAGGAGGCGTGATCCATGGCCATTCTTGAAGTCTCGAATGTAAACAAGAATTTCGGCGGTCTCAGGGCGCTGTATGAAGTGAACCTGAATGTCGATGAAGGGGCCGTGCATGCGATTATCGGCCCCAACGGCGCCGGCAAGTCGACCCTGCTCAATTGCTTTGTCGGCCGGCTGACCCCGGATAGCGGCTCGGTGATGTTCAACGGCACATCGCTGGTCGGCATCAAGCCGCATGAGATCAACCAGACCGGCGTGGCGCGTGTGTTCCAGACCCCGGAAATCTTCGAGGATCTGAGCCTGCTGGATAATGTCATGATCCCGGCCTTCGCCAAGGCGGACGGCGCCTTCAGGCTCAATGCCTGGCGCCGGGTCGATAAGCGCAAGGACGTGCAGGAGGAGGCCGAGCATATTCTGGAGGATGTGGGGCTGGCCGAACAGCGCCATGTGATCTGTTCCAGCCTGTCGCGCGGCGACAAAAGGCGGCTGGAACTGGCGATGTGCCTCATTCAGCACCCCAAATTGCTGCTGCTGGACGAGCCGACCGCCGGCATGTCGCGGGCCGACACCAACAACACCATCGATTTGTTGAAGAAGATCGGCGAGCGCGGCATCACCAAAATCGTCATCGAGCATGACATGCATGTGGTGTTCTCGCTGGCCAGCAAGATTTCTGTGCTGGCGCAGGGCACGGTGATCGCCGAAGGCGCGCCTGACGACATCAAGGGCGACCCGAAAGTACAGGAAGCCTATCTGGGGGGCGCACATCTATGAGTGACAACGCGTTTTTTTCGGCCAAGGATCTGCATGCCTATTATGGCGAAAGCTATATCGTGCAGGGGGTCAGCTTCGATGTGAAGGAAGGCGAAATTCTCGCCCTGCTGGGCCGCAACGGCGCCGGCAAGACCTCGACCCTGCGCACCATTGCCCGCACCTCCTCGCCGCAATTGCGTCAGGGTGAGATTTGGCTGGAAGGCCATGCCCTGCACGAGATGCCCTCGTTCGAGGCGGCGCGGCTCGGTGTGGCGCTGGTGCCGGAGGACCGCTGCATCATCGGCGGGCTGTCGGTTGAGGAAAATCTCAAACTGGCGCAGATCGCCGAACCCATCGGCTGGTCGATCGAGAAGATCTATCATCATTTCCCGCGCCTGGCGGAGCGGCGCAAACAGGAAGGCATTACCCTGTCGGGCGGCGAGCAGCAGATGCTGGCGGTGGCGCGGGCGCTGGCCCGGGAGATCAAGTTCCTGCTGCTGGACGAGCCCTATGAGGGGCTGGCGCCGGTGATCGTGCAGGAGATCGAGCGCATCCTGGAAAACATCAAGGAACTGGGCATCACCACCATCCTGGTGGAGCAGAACGCGGTTGCGGCTTTGCATCTGGCCGACAGAGCGATTATCCTTGATATGGGACAGATCGTTTTTGACGGTTCGGCCCAGGAAGTGCTCGACAATGATGCATTGCGCCAGCAATATCTGGCCATCTGACCGGTTTCGGGGCCTCGGCCCCTCGTTTCAGGATTGATCATGGCGGGTTGGCTCTGCTCCGGATGGGGCGGTGGGCAAACGTCCTGAGCGGTGCGGCATTCGGACGGTTCTGCCTAGGGTCAGGACCCATTAATTTCGCCGATTCTGCGCTGGCAGATTTTGTTGCTAAACAGACGCAAGACTGCAGGAAATATAAATATTTTCAAAGTCTTGCAACGCATTCAGAGGTAAAATCTGCCGCGCCGACAACGGTTTAACATAAACTGCCCATCAGCGGCGAAAAACAGGCTTTGAATAGGAGTGACCTGTCCAAACCCATTTTCCTTGCTGCTGGACAGTTTATGTAAAACAGAATTGGATGAAATTAATGGGTCCTGACCCTAACCTAGATCAATAACTGGACGAGAACGGACCGGCCCCATGGACGAACAATCAATCGATCGGCGCATTAGTTTTCATGACGGCATTCAGGTGATGGAGGTCGATTTCTCCGACATCACTTTCGATAACGCCGAACAGGTCAACAGTTTTTATGACCGCATCGAGCAGCGCATGGCCCAGAGCGGGCGCGATGAATGGTTTTTTCTGGTCAATTACCGCAATTGCCGGCTGACGCCGCCCAGCTGGGTGCCGTTTGCCAATCGCGGTAAAAAGCTCAATCTGGCCCATTCTCTGGGCTCGGTGCGCTTTGAAGCCGACGAGGCGACCAGAAGGTCGATCGAAGAGCGTTCAAAGCGGGAGAATTTCGACGCCAATCTGGTGAAGAGCCGCGAGGATGCCCTGGCGCGGATCGCTTCGATGAAGCGGTGAGGCAGATAGAGCGTTTCACCTTCAGCTGAATTCATTCCGCCGGAATCATTTGTGGCCATGGGCGCAATTGGCCTGGGCCAACGGGCTTGAAGGCCGGCGGGCGCGCAACGCTCAAAGCGCTTGCCCGCAGCCGCGCACCGCGCAGTTTTCCTGGTGGATAGCTATCACCGGCCAGGAAACAGAGATAATTCCATCACAAGGCGATAGGCTGTCGCCGCCGGCCGCGGCGGGCGGTTATTCGGACATCAGCACCGGTGTGGTCATCTGATGCAGGATGGTGTTGGTCACCCCGCCAAAGGCCTTTTCGCGCAGACGCGAATGGCCGAACGCCCCCATGATCAGCAGATCGGCGCCGGAATCGGCCAGATAATTCAGCACCAGCGTATCCGGCGCGGCGTCGGGCATGTGCAGCCGGTCGACCACGGCCTTGATGCCATGGCGTTCCAGATGTTCGGCGATGTCCTGTCCCGGCACGTCGCCATGGGCGCCGGTGCGCGATTCCGGGTTGATCACCAGCACGATGGCGTCGCTGCGTCCCTTGAGCAGCGGAATGGCGTCATTGACCGCGCGCACCGCCTTTTTGCCGCCGTCCCAGGCGATCACCGCTTTGCGGATCTTCATATGCGGACGGCCGACATAGGGCACGATATAGATCGGCCGGCCCGAGGCGAACAGCACACCTTCCAGAAGCGATTCCTGGAACGAGGCCCCCGGATCGTCCGGGTTGGGCTGGCCGAGAAAGCTCATATCGGCATGGCGGGCATGGAAGGCGAGCCGGCTTGGCGCCTTGGTGGCTGAGCAAGCGTCGATCTTGCTGTTATATTTGATGCCGGCCTTCTTGCAGGCGTCCTCGAATTTGGCCACGGCGGATTCGGCCGCCTTTTGCACGATTTCCTGCTGGGCATCGGTCAGGCTGGCCGGGATGTCGATGCCGATATAGGTCGAGATGGTGGATTTTAAGGCAAGAGCGACCCCTGTCAGTCCCGAGTCCTGGCGTTTGGCAAGGGCGATGGCGGCTTCGATGCGTTCACCGCACACGTCACTGTCGTCAATATGCACGAGCAGGTCTTGGAAAGGCATGTCTGGAAGTCTCCTGATGAATTCTTTTGTGGTTATGTTAAGGGGTTCGGGGCGCGCTCGCAATTGAATTGGTCTATATTGGTCCAGACTTTGGTAGAAGAACAGGGGGTAATAAAGCCCTTGTTGCGGGTGGCCGGC
Organism: Hyphomicrobiales bacterium; assembly: GCA_002869085.1. Lineage (GTDB taxonomy): Bacteria > Pseudomonadota > Alphaproteobacteria > Rhizobiales > BM303 > BM303. The sequence goes on from PKTQ01000426.1 coordinate 8,753, forward strand.
GCGCCGCCCGGAAAACAGGAGAAGATGCATGCCGGAAAGATTAAGCGCGGAGGAAAAAACCAGGGCGCTGCAGGGGCTGCCCGGTTGGAGCGCGCTCATTGATCGGGACGCCATCACCCGGCGCTTCGTGTTCGCCGATTTCAACGAGGCCTTCGGCTGGATGAGTCGGGTGGCGCTGGCGGCGGAAAAGATGAACCATCACCCGGAATGGTGCAATGCCTGGAACCGGGTCGAAGTGATCCTGACCACCCATGATGCGGGCGGGGTGAGCGAGCTCGATATCACCCTGGCGACGTTGATGGAGAATCTGGCCGGCTGAGGGCAAGCGGACGCCCCCGGTTGTCACTGGGTGCCACAGGGCGCCCGGCCTCAGGCGCGGGCCATCCAGCGATGGGCGGCAAAAGCCAGCAGGGCGGAGGCGAGGATGAACAGCGCCATCGGGCCGGGCGTGCCGTCATGCACCAGCGACATGGCCCAGCCGGCGAGGCTGCCGGCGCCGAACTGAAACACACCGAAAACCGACGATGCGGTGCCGGCGCCGCTGGCAAAGCTCTGCATGGTGCCGGTGATGCCGTTGGCGGCGATGGCGCTGAGGGTGCCGACATAGAAAAACAGCGGCACCGCAAGGCCCCAGACACCTCCAAAGCCGGTGCGGGCGCTCAAGTTTAGCAGCAGGGCCGCCGCCAGCAGCACCAGCAGAAACAGGCTCAGCAGGCGGTCGATGCTCCAGATGCCGGCGAGGCGGCGGTTGATCAGGGAGCTTAACGCCATGGCGGCGACATTGGCGGCGAAAAACAGGGCGTATTGCTGCGGGGTGATGCCGAAAATCTTCATATAGATGAAGGGGGTGGCGGCGATATAGGCGAACATGCCGGCAAATCCGAGCGCCACCGCCAGCACATAGCCCATGGCGCGCCGGTGGCGCAGCACCTGCAGGAACACCCCGAACACCGCCCCGGGGCGGATCGACAGGCGCCGCTCCCGTGGGAGGGTTTCGGGGATCAGGGCGAAGATCAGCAGGCTCCAGACCATGGCATAGGTGGCCAGGGTCCAGAACACGGCGCGCCAGTCCCACAGCTCCAGCACGGCGCTGCCGAGCAGGGGCGCGGCCATCGGCCCGGCGGTCAGCACCAGCATTAGCAGCGACATGGCCCGGGCCAGGGCCGAGCCTTCATATTCGTCGCGGATCACCGCCCGGCCGAGCACCGAGCCCGAGGCCCCGGCCAGGCCTTGCGCACCGCGCAGCCAGACCAGATGCTCGATGCTGCCGCTGAGCGCGCAAAAAGCGCTGATCAGGCCATAGACGGCGAGGGCGGCCAGGATCACCGGCTTGCGGCCGAAACTGTCGGAAAGCGGGCCGTAGATGAGCTGGCCGACGGCGAAACCGGCCAGAAAGGTGCTCATGGTCAGTTGCACCTCGGCCTCGGTCACCGAGAAATCGGCGGCGATGGCCGGAAAGGCCGGCAGATACATATCGAGCGACAGGGCGGCATTGCCGGTCATCACCCCGAGCACCGGGATGGCGAGCAGACCGAGCCGGGTCCGGCTCATGTCCAGCCGGGCTTGGGGGCGGCTCGGCCCGCCCGGCGCGGGCTAGGCATTGAGCGAGGCCCACATCTCCCGGTCGCGCTCGGCGGTCCAGATCTGCGGGCGCACCATGCCACCGGCCTCGTCATAGGCGCGGGCGACATCGAACGGCATGCAATGCTCGTAAATGACCCAGTCGCCATATTTGGCGTCCATCACCGCCTTGGCGGCGGCAAAGGCCTCATTGAGGGATTTACCGTCCTTGCGGGCGGCGCTGACGGTGGCAAAGAGGTCGGTCAGGAAGGCCTGGGTGCCGGCCATGGCCTGTTCGCACTGCTCGGCGGTCAGTAGCGCGTCGCCGCGTCCGGGCACCAGCTTTTCCGGCCCCAGCGCGCGCAAGGCATCCAGGGTGGCGGGCCAGTCGGTGAGATGGGCATCGCCCGTATAGGGGGTGGCGCCAAACTCCACCAGATCGCCGGCATAGAGGATTTTCTGGTCCGGCAGCCAGGCGATGGTGTCGCCCTGGGTGTGGCCCTTGCCGGGCGACCAGATCTCGACCGGGCGGTTGCCCAGATCCACGGTGATGCGGCCGTCAAAGACGATGCTGGGCCAGGTCAGGCCGGGGATGGTGTCCTCACCCTCGAACAGGCGCGGAAAGCGCCCGAGCTCGCTGTCGTAATCGAACTGGCCGCGCTCCTCGATCAGCTCATAGGTCAGGCGTGAGGCGATGATGTTTTCCGCCTCATAGGCGGCGGCGCCGAGCACCCGCACCGCATGATAATGGCTGAGCAGGATATATTTGACCGGCTTGTCGGTGATCTCGCGGATTTTGGCGACCACTTTCTCGGCCATATGGGGGGTGGCCTGGGTGTCGATCACCATCACCCCGTCATCGCCGATGATAATTCCGGTATTGGGATCGCCCTCGGCGGTATAGGCATAGGCGCCTTCGCCCAGTTTTGCGAAAGTGACTGTCTTTTCGCCCAGATCTCCGGTGGACGCGAAATTATTGCTCATTGCGGTTGGTCTCCAAATGTCGGTGGGGGTAGGCGGCGGGTATTGCGCGGGCGTGGGCTTCATTCATCTGGGCTTGGCCTTCTTTCATCTGGGCTTCGCCCTTGCGATTTCAAGGGCTTTGGTGAGCACATCCATGTCGCCGATGTGATTGGCAAGCAGCAGGATCAGCCGGGCGTTGAGGGCAAGGCTGTCCTCTTCGCTCAGATCCCGGTGGCTGTCGATCAGCGCCTGATAAAAATCGTCGGGCCGGGCGATATTGGGCCTGGTGTTAAGCTCGGCTTTGGACATCTCACCTGTCTCCTTCAGCGGCCGGTCGCGCGGGCGAGGGCGGCGGCGATGCTTGCTTCATCGAATTGGCGCCAGCGCGCCGCCACATATTGATCCGGGCGGATCAGATAGGTGGTGCCGGGGCGGCCATCATAACGCTCGGCAAGGCGCGATTTTATGTCCTCGACCTCGGTGCCGACGGCCAGCAACCGGCAGGCGATGCCGCCCAGCTCGAGGCTGGCGGGCAGGGGGGTGTCGGTGAATGTGAGCAATGTGAAGCCGCCGCCGATCTCATCGAGCAGCCAGCCTGTGCGCCCTTTGATGCGGATCGGCGCATCGGCGCAATTGGTGCCGGGGCGCATGGC
>PKTQ01000178.1 GCA_002869085.1 Hyphomicrobiales bacterium
AGCCAGATCGAAACCGGCCAGATGCACCGCCTCGTAATAGGCCGAGGCCTTGTCGGCCCGCTTGATCAGCTTGCCGACCCATGCCGGCGGCTCGGCCGGTAGGCCGAAGCGCAGGTGAATCGCCGCCATTAGCCGCAGCTCGAATTGTTTGTAATCCAGCCCCACCGCTGCCTTGAATGGGCTGATCAGATCGCCGATCACATATTCCGGCGCATCGTGCAGCAGCGCCGCCAGCCGCCAGCGCGGCTCCAGCCCCGGCTTGAACCGCCCCACCAGATCTTCGACCAGCAGGCAGTGCTGCGCCACCGAAAAGGCGTGGTCCCCATGGGTCTGGCCGTTCCAGCGCGCTTCCCGGGCCAGCCCGTGGGCGATATCGGTGATTTCCACATCGAGCGGCGAGGGGTCGAGCAGGTCGAGCCGCCGCCCCGAAAGCATGCGCTGCCAGGCGCGCGGTTGTGCGGCCTCGCGCATCAAATCCCTCTCTGGCCGGCCAGTTCGGCGCATTTCTGGTGGCGGTGGCAGTCCACCAGATGGTCATTGACCATCCCCACCGCCTGCATGAAGGCATAGACAATGGTGGGGCCGACGAATTTAAACCCTCTGGCCTTCAAATCCTTGGAGATTTTCCGGCTGATCTCGGTCTCCGCCGGCACCTCGTCCATGCGGACAAAGCGGTTCTGTATGGGCGCGCCGTCCACATAGTCCCATAGCAGATCGGAAAAGCTGCCCCGCTCCATGATCTCCAGCCAGGCCCGGGCGCTGCCCGTCGCCGCCGCGATCTTGGCGCGGTTGCGCACGATGCCGGCATCTCCCATCAGCCGTTCCATATCCGCTGTATCATAAGCGGCGATGCGCATCGGATCGAAATTATCGAAGGCGGCGCGGAAATTGTCGCGCTTGCGCAAAATGGTGATCCAGGACAGGCCGGCCTGAAACCCATCGAGCAGTAATTTTTCAAACAGGGCCCGGTCGTCATATTCCGGCACCCCCCATTCCTCATCGTGATAGGCGATGTAAAGCGCATCGCTCTCACCCGGCCATGGGCAGCGTATGAGCGCATCGCCCGCGCTCACGAGGCCGCTCCCGGCACCTCGAAATCCGCCCAGCCGGGCTTCAACGGGGTCAGGCGCGCCGTGCCGGCCGTGATCTCCTGCGCCCCCTCGATGCGGTCGAGCCGCAACAGGGCGAGGCCGCGCCCATCTTGCGATGAGCCGAACTGGCCTGCCGCCTTGCCGTCGGCGCGGATTTCCGCGCCCATGGCCGGCGCATCGCCTGAAACCATAACCGGCACGATGCGTTTGCGGATGCTGGTCTTGTGCTTCATGCGTGAGACCACTTCCTGTCCCACATAACAGCCCTTGCTGAAGCTGACCCCGCCGAGCCGGTCGAAATTCGCTTCATGCGGATAGATTTCGCCGCTCGGATAATCCTGGCACATCTCGGCGATGCCGAGCCCGATGCGCCGGGCGTGGTAATCGGCTGGCCCGCAAGGCTCGGCGCTTAAAGCTTTCATCGCCTGACTGAGGCTTGCCTCGTCCCCGATCAGCCTCTGGCCCATTTCCGCCAGCCTCGGATCGGTGAAAAGACCGGGCGCTTCCGCCTCGGCCCCCGGCCACAGGGCGGCCACATGAAGCGCGCCGGACAGATCCTTGATCTCCACTTTCGAGCGCAGCTTATAAAGCGTCAGCCGCTTCACCAGCGCCGGTGCTTCCGCGCCGGCGCAGTCGATCAGATAGCCGTCATCATGTCCTGCGATAATGAATTCAAACAGAATCTTGCCTTGCGGGCTCAGCAGCCCGGCATGGATGGCGGCCCCGTCCTTCACCTGGCCGATATCATTGGTGATCAGCCCCTGCAGGAACTCGGCTGCTTCAGGCCCCGAGACATGAAGTACGCTTCGGTCATCAAGAATTGTTGCTGAAATGTTTGCCATGAACGACTCGCCTTTTCCTGTCATTAGGTTAGACTCTGACTCGACTGAGGGCTGCCATGCAAGAGCCCAGAATTTCAGCCGCCCTTTCAATATGGGGCAATCGGGAGGCGATACCAGAGATGGGCACGACATTCGATCTTGTTCTCAAGGGCGGCACGGTGGTCAATCATGACGGCATCGGCCCGCGCGATGTCGGCGTGACCGGCGGGCGGATCGCCGCCATCGGGGATCTGGCCGATGCGGTTGCCGAGCAGGTGCTCGAGCTGAAGGGCCTGCATGTGCTGCCGGGGGTGATCGACACCCAGGTGCATTTCCGCGAGCCCGGACCCACCCATAAGGAGGATCTGGAATCCGGCAGCCGCGCCGCGGTGATGGGCGGCGTCACCGGGGTATTTGAAATGCCCAACACCAACCCCTCCACCACCGATGTGGCCGCCCTGAAGGACAAGCTGGCCCGGGCCAGGGACCGCATGTGGTGCGATCACGCCTTTTATGCCGGCGCGTCCCAGGACAATGTCGATGATCTCGCCGCGCTCGAGCAGACACCCGGTTGCTGCGGCATCAAGGTGTTCATGGGCTCCAGCACCGGCTCGCTGCTGGTCGCCGACGACGCGACGCTGGCCCGGGTGCTGGCCGGGATACGCCGCCGCGCCGCTTTCCACTGCGAGGACGAAGACCGGCTGGAAGCCCGCAAGGACCAGCGGGTCAGCGGCGACCCCTCAAGCCATCCGGTATGGCGCGATGAGCAAACCGCTTACCTCGCCACCAGCCGCATTCTGCGCCTGGCCCGCGCCGCCGGGCGGGCGGTGCATATCCTCCATGTCACCACCGGCGCCGAAATGGAATTGCTGGCGCAAAATCATGACATTGCCAGCGTCGAGGTCACGCCGCAGCATCTCACCCTGGCCGCCCCCAATGCCTATAGTGAGCTTGGCACCTTTGCCCAGATGAACCCGCCGATCCGCGGCGAGGATGATCGCGAGGCCCTGTGGCGGGCGCTCGCCGCCGGCATTGTCGATGTGGTCGGTTCCGATCATGCCCCCCACAGCCGCGAGGAAAAAGCCGCGCCCTATCCGGCCTCGCCTTCGGGCATGCCCGGCGTGCAGACCCTGGTGCCGGTGATGCTCGATCATGTCAATCGCGGCCGGCTCAGCCTGGAGCGTTTCGTCGATCTCACCAGCGCCGGCGCCCAGCGCCTGTTCGGCCTCGCCGGCAAGGGCCGCCTGGCGGTGGGTTATGACGCTGATTTCACCATTGCCGACATGAAGGCCCGCCGCACCCTCAATGAAGACTGGGGCGAGAGCAAATGCGGCTGGACCCCGTTTCGCGGTCATGTGCTGCAGGGCTGGCCGGTCGGCACCATCATTCGCGGACGCGCCGTGATGTGGGAAGGCGAATTGCAGGGCAGCGCCCATGGGCGCCCGATCCGCTTCTGGAACACTTTAGAAAAAAAATGAGAACGAAGGAGTACCTCCATGACTGACACATTCAGGGCCTTGCTGATCGATAAGACCGATGAGGGCCAGAGCGTCGCCTATACCCAATTGACCGATGCCGATCTGATGGAGGGCGACGTCACCGTGCGCGTCACCCATTCGACCGTCAATTACAAGGACGGCCTCGCCATCACCGGCAAGGCGCCGATCCTGCGCAAATATCCGCTGATCCCCGGCATCGATTTTTCCGGCGAGGTGATCGCCTCTGGCGATGCGCGCTACCAACCCGGCGACAATGTCATCTGCACCGGCTGGGGGGTGGGCGAGGCCCATCATGGCGGCTTTTCCGAGCGCGCCCGGGTGCCGGGGGAGTGGCTGGTGCCGGTGCCTGAAGGCTGGAGCAATGCCGACGCCATGACCATGGCCACCGCCGGCTTCACCGCCATGCTGTGCGTGTTGCGGCTCGAGGATCTGGGCCTGACCCCCGAGGCGGGCGATGTGGTGGTCACCGGCGCCGCCGGCGGCGTCGGTTCGGTGGCGGTGGCCCTGCTCGCTACCGCCGGCTATTCGGTCTATGCCTCCACCGGCCGGCCCGAAGAGGTGGATTATTTCAAGACATTGGGCGCTAAGGATATCGTCCACCGCGAGGAATTCTCCGGTAAGGCCCGCCCCCTGTCCAAGGCCCGCTGGGCCGGCGCGGTCGATGTGGTCGGCTCCTCGACCCTGGCCAATGTCATCGCCCAGATGAAATATCACGGTATCGTCACCGCCTGCGGCCTGGCCCAGGGGGCGGATCTGCCCGCCAATGTGATGCCGTTCATCCTGCGTGCGGTCACCCTGGCCGGGGTGGAATCGGTGACCGTGCCGCGCGAGGCCCGGCTGCGGGCCTGGGCGCGCCTGGCGCAGGATATTGATATGGAGCGCATGAAGGCCATGACCTCCCATATCGGCTTTGACGATCTCGCCGCCACCGCCGACAAGATCGTGCGCGGCCAGACCCGGGGCCGGGTGGTGGTGGACATCGCCTGAGCCTGAAGGGGCAAGCCGGAGAAGCATGGGCGCAGCCATGACGGCGGAACTCGTTCTGAGCGGCATCGTGATCGGCCTCGCCGTGGCGGCGCCGATCGGCCCGATCAATCTGATGTGCATCCAGCGCAGCCTTAATCATGGCTTTCTGGCCGGGCTGGCCACCGGCGCCGGCGCTGTCTTGGGCGATGGGGTGTTCGCGGCCCTGTCGGCCTTCGGCCTCACCGCCGTATCCGGTGTGATCCAGTCCTGGTCGGGCTGGATCGAGGCGCTGGGCGGGCTGTTGCTGCTGGTGATGGGGGTGCGGGTGTTTCTGCAGAGCCCGCCTTCAGCCCGCGATCACTCACCGCCGCCGGGGCTGGTGCGCCATGCCGGCCTTTTCAGTGGCACCTTCGCCCTGACCATCACCAATCCGGCCACCATGCTCGGCTTCATCGCCCTGTTCGGCGCCGGCGGGCTGGTGCGCAGCCCCAGCGATTACGGCTCGGCCGTGGTGATCGTGCTGTCGGTGATGCTGGGTAGCCTGCTGTGGTGGATCATCATCAGCGCTGCGGTCAGCCGCTATCGCGACCGGTTTTCGTCCCGCACCATGCGCCGGATCGACCATTTTTCGGGCCTGCTGATCCTCGGCTTCGGCCTGTTCGTGCTGATCCGCCTTGCCGGGCGGCTTATTGGATGACCCGGTTCAGGGTGAACTCGCCCAGGTGAATGCGCTGGGCCAGCTTGTCGGTCATCATGCTGACCGCATCCTCGCCATGGGTCTGCACCATATCGGTCAGGGCGGCGAAAATCGCCGCATTGGCCAGCAGATAGGGGTCGACCCCGTCCGACAGCGCATCATCCCAGGCATCGAGAATATATTGCAGCGCTTCCTGCTTGCGCACATTCAGCAGTGGATCGCTGTCATATTCCGTGACTTTTTTTAGTATCCCGTCGGCCATCAACCCGGCTCCCACACATTCAATTCTTGTCCCCCGACCCAACCGGTTTAGCATGGGCTGGCGGCTTGTGGCGCAGAACCTTAATTTTTGGTTAACGGACCCGTTAAAATTGTCGCCAGCCCTGGTAAAGCTCCGTTTTTCAGGCCGGATTCCGGGGCAGGGCGGGGCGGCGGCCTGGAGCCGATCAACCATCGAGAAAGCGGTCGATCAGCTCCAGGGCGCCGTCGGTGAGCGGCAGGCGCGCAGCTTGGCTGCGCCCCGCCCATTTCACCGCCGCCGCATCGCCGCCGGGCCTGGCCTCGCCGCCCTCATAATCGCCGGCGAACACCATCAGCACATAATGATGCTCCACCTGGCCATTTGCGTCCCGGACGATGATCTCGCGCGGCTCCGGCGGGGCGGTGAAGCGGGCTTGGGTCCCGGTTTCCTCGGCCAGCTCGCGCCGCACCGCCGCCTCAAGGCTTTCGCCTGTTTTGACCAGCCCGCCGGGAAAGCTCCACAGCCCCTTCAGCGGCGCACGACCGCGCTGCACCAGCAGCACCCGCCCCTGGTGCGGGATGATGGCGCTGACCCCAAGCAGGGGCCGGGGCGGGTATCGGCGTTTCGGGCTCATGCTCTGGTTATAGCGCAAGCCTCAATGCTATAAACCCCGTCAGTGACAAAGCCTGCCTGAAAGCCCGAAAGCCGCCACCATGTCCGACACTCTCCGTCTTGACGCCCTGCTGGCCGAGCGCGGCCTTGCCGCCTCGCGCTCGCAAGGGGCCGATCTGATCCGGCGCGGCCTGGTGCGGTTGGGTGGGCAGGTGGTCACCAAGCCGGGGCGGCGGGTGGCCCGCCGGGCGGACATCGCGGTCGCGCCCGAGGCGCAGCCCTATGTCTCGCGCGGCGGCCTCAAGCTGGCGGCGGCGCTCGATCATTTCGCGTTTGATGTCGCGGGCTGCCGGGCGCTCGATCTCGGCGCCTCCACCGGCGGCTTCACCGATGTGCTGCTGCGGCGCGGCGCCGCCCATGTCACCGCTCTCGATGCCGGCCACGGCCAGCTCCATGACAGCCTGCGCGGCGATGCGCGCGTGCTGTGTCTGGAAAAGCTGAATGCCCGCGACCTGGAACCCGGCCATCTGCCGGGGCCGGTCGATCTTATCGTCTGCGATGTCAGTTTCATCAGCCTGAAACTCGCTTTGCCGCCGGCCCTGAAGCTGGCTGCAGAAGGCGCGGCGCTCATCGCCCTCATCAAGCCGCAATTCGAGGTCGGGCGCGCTGCTCTGGGCAAGGGCGGCATTGTCCGCGACCCCGCCCTGCACCAGCAAACCTGCACCGATATCTCAGCCTGGCTGGAAGGTGACTGCGGCTGGCGGGTAACCGGCCTCATGCCTTCGCCGCTCACCGGGCCGGACGGCAACCGCGAATTTCTTATCGCGGCGCTGAAGGAGTTACGTTAAGACAGGGGCTTCATCAACCGCCCGCCAGCGGGCCAAGCCGGGAGGCACCATGCCACAGCTCAACACGCCGGATGCCCGGCTGCGGGACCGTTTCCGGGCCATCACCGGCCCGGCTCATGCACTGGAGACGCCCGAGGATATGGCGCCATTCCTGCACGAATGGCGCGACAAATTCGTCGGCAACGCCGCCATGGTGCTACGCCCCGGATCGGTGACTGAAGTTTCCGAAATTCTCAGGCTCGCCAACAAGACCCGCACCGGCATCGTGCCTCAGGGCGGCAATACCGGCCTGGTCGGCGGCCAGATTCCGGACCGGACCGGTTCCCAGATCGTGCTCTCATTGTCGCGGCTGAACGCCATCCGCAATGTCGACCCGGACAATAACAGCCTGATCGCCGAGGCCGGCTGCGTACTGGCCGATGTGCAGGCCGCGGCGGCCGGGGCCGGGCGTCTGTTCCCCCTGTCGCTGGCGGCGGAAGGCTCGTGCCAGATCGGCGGCAATCTGTCCAGCAATGCCGGCGGTACCGGCGTACTGGCCTATGGCACGGCGCGCGAGCTGGTGCTGGGGCTGGAAGTGGTGCTGGCCGACGGGCGCGTCTGGTCGGGCCTGCGCACTCTGCGCAAGGACAATACCGGCTATGATCTGAAATCGCTGTTTCTGGGCGCCGAAGGCACCCTCGGTGTCATCACCGCGGCGGCGCTGAAGCTGTTTCCCCAGCCCAGAGAGCTGCAGACCGCGCTGGTGGCGCTGGACGGCCCGCACCAGGCGCTGGAGCTGCTGCATATCCTTGCCGGGATCAGCGGCGGCGGGGTGTCGGCTTTCGAAATCATGCCCCGCATCGGGCTTGAGTTCACCCTGGCCCATATCCCCGATACCCGCGATCCTTTCGACGGTCCCCATCCCTGGTATGTGCTGGCCGAGCTTTCCGGCGGCCAGAGCGGCATGGCCGATTTGATGGAAACCGGGCTCGGCGAGGCGCTGGAGCGCGGCATCGCCGTGGATGCGCTGATCGCCCAGAACGAAACCCAGCGCGAGGATTTCTGGCGGCTGCGCCATGGCCTGTCCGAGGCCCAGAAGCCCGAAGGCGGCTCCATCAAGCACGACATCTCGGTGCCGGTCTCGGCCATGCCCGATTTCATCGTCAAGGCCTCCGAGGCGGTGTGCGATTACCTGCCCGGCGTGCGCCCGGTGCCGTTCGGCCATCTCGGCGACGGCAATGTGCATTTCAATGTCTCCCAGCCGGTGGGCATGGACAAGCAGGCCTATCTGGCGCGCTGGGAGGAGATGAACCGCATCGTCCATGACATTGTGCAGCAAATGGGCGGCTCAATCAGCGCCGAGCACGGCATCGGCATCCTGAAGCGCGATCTGCTGCCCGGGGTGAAAGGGCAAGTCGAGCTCGATCTGATGCGCAGCCTGAAACAGGCGTTTGATCCCATTGGCATTCTCAACCCCGGCAAGCTGCTGCCGCGGAAAAGCTGAGCCGCCATGTCCCGCCTCACCGCTAATCTGCTGCTGTTGCTGGCGGCGCTGATCTGGGGCGCCGCCTTTGTGGCGCAATCGACCGCCATGCGCCATCTCGGTCCTTACGCTTTTGTCGGGGTGCGCTTCGGCCTGTCGGCGCTGGTGGTGCTGCCCTTTGCGATGCGCGAATGGCGCCGGCTCGCCCTAAAGCCCGACCGGGCCACCTATATCTATATGGCGCTCACCGCCGTCACCTTCTTTCTCGGCAGTATCCTGCAGCAGGTCGCCATGAAATCCACCTCGGTGACCAATGCCGGCTTTCTCACCGGGCTCTATGTGGTGATGGCGCCGTTCCTGACCTGGCTGATCCTGCGCAAACTGCCCCATTTCATCATCTGGCCGGCCTCGCTGCTGTCGCTGGCAGGCACCTGGCTGCTCGGCGAGGGATCGGCCGGCAGCCTGACATTCGGTGATTATCTGGTGATCGCCAGCGCCCTGTTCTGGGCCTTGCAGATCATCTTTCTCGGCCTTGCCGCCATCCGCAGCGCCGCCCCTGTTTCCATCGTCTTCGTGCAGTTTCTGTTCACCGCCATCGTAAGCCTTGCCATCTGCTTTCTCGCCGAGCCCCTGTCCTGGCCGGCGGTGCGGGCCGCCGGGTTCGAGCTCCTGTATGCCGGCGTCATTTCGGGCGGCATCGGCTTTACCCTGCAGGCGCTGGGCCAGCGTCACACACCGCCCGCCGACGCGGCGGTGATTTTAAGCGCCGAATCCCTGTTTGCCGCCATTGCCGGCGGGTTATTGCTGGGCGAGCGGCTGGACCTGGCCGGCTGGTTCGGCTGCGCCATGATCCTGACCGCCGTCATGGCCGTGCAATTGGGGCCCCTGTTGCGGCGGCGCCCCCTCATCATGGAGACCGGAACATGAGCGACACCCTGACCATTCGCCCCATGTGCGACGCTGACGAAGCGGATGTGATCCGCCTGTGGCAGGACGCCGGGCTGACCCGCCCGTTCAACGACCCGGGCGAGGACATCGCCTTTGCCCGCAAGGGCCCGGCCTCGGAGGTGCTGGTCGGCGAGCTTGGCGGCGCCATTGCCGCCTCGGTAATGGTCGGCCATGACGGCCATCGGGGCGTCGTTTATTATGTCAGCGTCGACCCGGATCTCTCGGGCCGGGGGTTTGGGCGCCAGATCATGGCCGCCGCCGAGGACTGGCTGAGGGTGCGCGGCGTCTGGAAGCTCAATCTGATGATCAGGGCGGAAAACACCCCGGTGCGCAACTTTTACGAAGCCCTCGGCTATGAGGTCGAGGAGCGGCTGGTGATGGCCCGGCGGCTGCGCGGCTGAGCCGTCTTTGCGCCGGAGCGGGCTTTGCGCCGGGGTTACAACCCGGCAATGATCTCCTGCAGCATGGTGCGCACATCGCCGGCGATTGACGCCAGTTGCGGATTATCGATCGCCTGCATCGAGGCGGCCGGGTCCACCGCCGAAACCTCGATGCGGCCATCCTCCAATTGCTGCACCACCACATTGCACGGCAGCATGGTGCCGATCTTGTTTTCGGCCTGCAGCGCCTTGTGGGCATATTGCGGATTGCACGAGCCGAGAATGGTATAGGGCGGCATGTCGGCGCCGAGTTTCTTCTTCATCGCCGCTTTCACGTCGATGGTGGTCATGATGCCAAAACCCTTGGCGGCGAGGGCCGCGGTCACCGCCTCGACGGCCTCATCGAAACCCATGTCGAGTGTGGTGTTGAAATAATAACTCATAGAGCGCTCCTTCCCTGATTGTGTGGTGAAACTTAGATAAGCACGACGCTCGCCAATACCAAGGCGGGCGGTTCAGTCGAACAGGTCGCCTTGCGGCTTTGGCGGGTCGGTGCGCTCGGGCCCCGCTCGCTCCAGCAGCTCCGGACCGTCATGGGCAATCGCATTCACCCTCAGCGATACCGGCCAGGCTTCCATCAGGCTGTCCGGTGCCGGGCGCAGCAGCTCCGCCGCCGCCTCGGCGCGAAACTCAGTGCAATCGAGCCAGCGCTCATAATGCTCGGGCGGCAGGATCGCCGGCATGCGGGTGTGAATGCCCTCCAGCGCCGCATTGGTCGCCACGGTGATCACCGCGCCGCTCTCCAGCTCCGAGCCCTCCGCATTCATCCAGTCCTCCCACAGCCCGGCCATGGCGAACGGGCCGCCGCCGCGCCGGCGGATATACCAGGGCTGCTTGGGGCCATGGGGGCGTTTTTGCCATTCATAGAACCCGTCGCAGATGAACAGGCAGCGCCGGTGGCGCATAGCCCCGCGAAACGAGGGCAGGCGGGTCACGGTCTCGGCCCGGGCGTTGATCAGGGGGCCGCGCGCATCGATCTCGCCGGCCCAGGACGGCACCAGCCCCCAGCGCACCAGCGCAAAGTGCCGCGCCCCGCCCTCCAGCCGCACAATCGGCACCGGCTGGGTCGGGGCGATATTGTAGCGCGGCGGAAAATTAGGGGTGTCCGCATAGCCGAAATGGGCCCGGATCGTCTCCGGCGGCTCGGTGATGGTGTATCGCCCGCACATATCGCTTCAATCGTTAAAATTGTTCCGTTTCGTCTAAAGATATCGCAACCCGGATATGGCATATTTTCGCTCAATTCTAATCAATTGCCGATCAGGGCGACAGGGGCAGCGTGAGTCAAAGCGCAAAAATCATCATTCTCGATTCCGGGGCCACCGCCGCCGATGGCCTCAGCCCCGATGCGCTGGCGGCCGCCAATATCAACCCCCACACCTTCCTCGCCACCGATTATCTCAATCACTATAACGAGATGATCATGATGATCGAGCTGTTGCCCGACATGCCCGATTGCCTTGAGGATATCGAGCAATGGGCGCCCAAATCCTATTGCGACCATTTCCGTGATTCGACGTTCCACGCCAAAGAGTTGGCTATCACGGCCTATGGCCGGGCCGCCCGCCATGTGCGCGCCCATTTCGAATATGTCGCTAAACGGCTCGATGCGCGCATCGAACGCTTCACCCGCCAGGCGCGCCGTTTTCACGACGATGGCAATATGGACGCCTTCCGCCTGCTCTGCGACGAGGCGGCAATGCGCTTCTCGCCGCTGCTGGACGAGCTCAGCGCCATCATCCACGGCACCCTCGACAGCTCCGCCCATCACGACGGCATCCTGGACCACGACCACGCCCAGGCCGAAATCGACGCCCTGTTCGATTAGGGGCAGGCCCCTGGTTCACTGCATTGATAAGGTTGAGGGTCAGGCGCGCGAGTTCGCCGCCGCCGCCGCGTCGAGCCCCAGCAGCGAAAATGCTTGCCTCACAATGCCCTTGGCGTCGAGCCCGGCCTCGGCATAAAGCGTTTCGATCTTGCCATGGGGCATGGCGCGGTCGGGCAGGGTCAGCAGGCGCAGCTTCAGCCCGCTGTCCAGCAGCCCGGCATTGGCCAGATAATGGGTGACCTGGGCGCCGAAGCCCCCCGAGGCCCCTTCCTCCACCGTGATCAGCGCCTCATGGCTCTCGGCCAGCTCGCGGATCAGTTCCTCGTCGAGCGGTTTGACGAAACGCGCATCGGCCACGCTGGCCGAAAGGCCATGAGCCCCCAGCATGTCGGCCGCCTCCAGGCAGGCCTG
>PKTQ01000001.1 GCA_002869085.1 Hyphomicrobiales bacterium
CGCTGGGGCCGCTGATGAAGGTGATCCCCGGCATTGGATTGGCGCTCGTGGTGGCGGTGATGGCGGAGGAGCGCTGATGGAGTGGCTCTTTGTGCTGCGCTGGCTGCATATCATCGGGGCGGCGGTTCTGTTCGGCACCGGGGCGGGGATCGCGTTTTTCATGCTGATGGCGCACCGGACCGGCGAGCCCCGCATCATCGCCCATACCGCCGGGGTGGTGGTGATTGCCGACTGGATATTCACCGCGACGGCGGTGATCGCCCAGCCCATCACCGGCCTGTTGCTGGCGCTGGAGATCGGCTGGCCGCTTTCGAGCCTGTGGATCGTGCTGGCGCTGGGGCTTTACGGGCTTACCGGCCTTTTTTGGCTGCCGGTGGTGTGGATCCAGCACCAACTGCGCGATCTTGCCCGCGAGGCCGCGAGCGAAGGCACAGCGTTGCCGGCGCGCTATCATCGCCTGTTCCGAATCTGGTTCATCTGCGGCTTTCCCGCCTTTTTCGCGGTGCTGGCGATCATCTGGCTGATGATCGCCCGGCCCTGAGGCCTGGATCCGGGCGGGGGCGCCTGTTTGACATGATTTTGTTGGTAATCCGGCCCGGACCGGTATCGGCCGGCGGCCATATCTTCTATAAGGGGGGAAGATTCTCCACCTGCCGGCCAGGGGATCAGCACGAAGGGCACCGGATTTATGAATGCACCCGTGACAGATGTGAATTTGCGCACCGAGGACGGTGATCTGTCGAAGGATTTCGTGCGCGGGGTGTGCGAAACGGTCGAACGCGGCGACGGCGCTGCGCTGCGGGCGCTCGTTGACGGGCTGCATAACGCCGATGTGGCGGACCTGCTGGAGCTGATGACCGGCGAGGATCGGCAGGGCTTCCTGCAACTGCTGGGCAGCGATATCGACTTCCAGGTGCTGCCGGAGCTGGACGAAAACCTGCTCGATCAGGTGCTTGACGAACTGCCGGACGAGGCGGTCGTGGAGGCGGTGCGCGAGCTTGAGTCCGACGATGCGGTCTATCTGCTCGAAGGCATGGAGCAGCACGAGCAGCGCGAGGTGCTGAGCCAACTGCCGGAATCGGAGCGGGCGGCGCTGAAACGCAGCCTTGATTACCCCGAGGACAGCGCCGGCCGCCTGATGAGCAGCGAATATGTGGCGGTGCCGGCGTTCTGGACCGTGGGCCAGACCATCGATTATCTGCGCGACACAGACGATCTGCCGGCGGCGTTTCATGAAGTGTTCGTGATCGACCCGGGTTATCACCTGCTCGGTTCGGTGCCGCTGAGCCGGGTGCTGCGCACCAAGCGCCCGGTGCGCATGGGCGAGGTGATGGATGAGGATATCCGCACCATCAAGGCCGATGAGGACCAGGAAGAAGTGGCCTTCATCTTCCGGCAATATAATCTGCTGTCCGCGCCGGTGGTGGACGAGGACGGGCGCGCCGCCGGTGTCATCACCATTGACGACGTGGTCGATGTTATCCAGGAAGAGGCCGACGAGGACATGCACCGCATGGGCGGCGTCGGCGACGAAGAGCTGACCGACAGCGTGTGGAACACGGCGCGCAGCCGCTTCTGGTGGCTGGGGATCAACCTGATCACCGCGGTGCTCGCCTCCTATATCATCAGCCTTTACGGCGCCTCGATCGAGCAGATGGTGGCGCTGGCGGTGCTGATGCCCATCGTCGCCTCGATGGGCGGCAATGCGGCCACCCAGACCATGACCGTGGCGGTGCGGGCCATCGCCACCCATGAGCTGCAGCCGATCAATGCCGGCCGGGTCATTACCCGCGAGGCGCTGGTGGGGCTGGTGAACGGCATCGTGCTGGCGCTGATCATGGGCGGGTTCGCGGCGCTGTGGTTCGGCAATATGGGGCTGGGCGCGGTGCTGGTGGCGGCCATGCTGATCAATATGGTGGTGGCGGCCCTGGCCGGCATTCTGGTGCCGCTGACCCTGGACAGATTCGGCATCGACCCGGCCATCGCCTCCAGCGTGTTCGTCAC
>PKTQ01000049.1 GCA_002869085.1 Hyphomicrobiales bacterium
CCCGGTCACATTCGGCAGGGGCTGGCCGGGATGCATGTCGAAGCGGAACCCGAGACCCGGCACATCCGGATCGCCGCTGGCGCCCAGAACACTGAAGGGGTTTATGCCTTCATACATCCAGCCGCCCAGTCCCATCGCCTGCAGCATCAACATCCCCGCATAACAGGCTGTCGATGTCTCAACCGTCACTTCCGTCAATCCCAATTGCTCGACATAGGACAATGGATACGGGTTTTTCACATCGACCAGATGATCGAATTTTTCCAGCCCCGGGATCGGATTCTTGTTCACGTCGTCATAGATGCAGGCGCCGTTTTGCACCAGATAACAAAGCGCCAGAATCATGTGCTGCGCAAGATCGGCAACCGGGATCACCAGGGTGCTGCCCGGCACATTGGCGCACCATTCATTATGTGTTTCCATATGTTCAGGAGCCCGGGGGGTGTTCAGCCGCCCGTCGGCAATCTTGACGATGCGCGCCTTATGCTGATCGAGATAGGCCTTGAGATCGGTTTGCCCATCCGCATTTCCGGCCTCCACCGCCCCCATGTCACGGGTTGGAAAATAATAGACGCCCTTATCATCCGTGTAAAAAATCTCCGTGGTGTGAAACCCGGCCGCCGATGGGAATGTCCGCCCGCCCGGCGCGCCGGCGTAATTCGGGATATTCGGCACATATCGGCGGTTATGGGGGATCAGATTGGACCAGCCGGTATTGCCCGACACCGTGGCCAGCAGCAATATCTGCTCAAGCTCGCTGAGCGGTGATGGCTTATGCGCGGAGCTATGGGCCAGCGGCCCGGATGGAATGGACGCGCCTTTGGCAAAGCGGCGGGAGCGTCTTCCCTGGATGGCATCGATCAGGGGAAAATTCACAGCGTCAATCAGCCCCTGCGGCAGGTTCGGTATGGTGTCCAACAGAATTCTTCCCTTCTTGTTCAACTCGCGGCCATAAGCGCGGGGGCCAAGGCCGCTGAGCATGGTGCCGACGCCGATCATTGATGCGCCGAGCAGTTTGCGTCTCGAAGTCTCAAACATGATTGTCTCCTTGTTTGCCCACGTGAACTCCCGGTCCGTGGTGTCTGCCGGTCTATCTGCCACGGCGATGACGATGCAGGTTAGTGTGATAATTGACAAAACCCGGTCATATGTGACACGGTCGCAAAATGCCTGTTGCAAACAACCCGCGAGAATTATCGGTCAGCCTGGTTGCGGTTCCGGAGAGTTCGGCGGCCATCGTCTATGGATTGCATGAGATTTTCAGCTGCGTGGGCACGGCGTGGGAAAACCTGACAGGCGAGCGCAACGAAAGCCGGCAAATGAAGCCGCGAATCGTCGGCATGTCGGACCAGCCCATGCAATCGGGCTTTGGCGCCACACTCGTGGCCGACCACACATTTGACGAGGCCCATCACTCCGATATCGTCATTGTCGGCGATCTCAATCTGGAGCCTGGGGCCGAATTGCGGGGACGATGGCCTCAGGTCATTCATTGGCTGAGGGACCAGCATGATCATGGCGCCATTATCTGCTCGGTGTGCACCGGCTCCATCATGCTGGCGGAAGCGGGATTGCTGGACCATCATGAGGCGACCACCCATTGGAGCGCCGTCGATATCTTCAAGCGCTGTTATCCGCATGTTCGGCTGAAGGCCGAAAAGATTCTCGTCCCCTCAGGCACCGCCCACGGCATCGTAACCAGCGGCGGCTCCGCCTCCTGGACCGATCTTGCCCTCTATCTGATCGCCCGTTTTTGCGGGGCTGAAGAGGCGCGCCGGACGGCGAAGATCTTCCTGATTGGCGACCGCAGCGACGGGCAACTGCCTTTTGCCGCCATGGTGCGCCCCAAGCAGCATGACGACAGCGTCATCACCGCATGCCAGGAATGGATTGCCGATCACTATGCCAGCGCCAATCCGGTCGCCGCCATGGCTGAGCAATCGGGCTTGACGGCAAGGACGTTCAAACGCCGGTTCAAGAGCGCAACCGGATATGCGCCGCTCGATTATGTGCAAACGCTTCGGATTGAAGAGGCCAAACAGATGCTGGAAACCTCCGGCCAGGCAATTGACGATATCGCCGCGCTGGTCGGCTATGAGGAGCCGAACTCATTTCGCCGCCTGTTCAAGCGCACAACCGGCATAAGCCCGCACCAATACCGGGTACGATTCAAAGCCATCGGCAGGGTTTAGTCAGGGGGTTCATCGCCTCGATGCGCCGCGCCGGGTAGAGGGCTGTCATTATTGTGCCATCGGCGCCGGCCGGCATCAGACAGGCGGGGCTCGCCTGTCTTCATCAGCTTGCTTGAAAACCCCGCACCCGAAAGTGCGGGGCCGAGGTCAGATGTGGTGCAAACAACCTCTGCCGGAAGCTCTGAACCACCGGTGCGCGGATTTTAGCACAAAAACGTGGAGCCATAAGTCCGGCGCGGCATTTTGCCCACCCTTGAAGCCGGCGGTCAGGCCGCTGGCAGGAGTGGCTCTTAATATGGTTAAAGTTTAGGCATTTAGAATTTACGGCTAATAATTAGCCATTAATCTACCCTCACCTGCCCAATCCTTGCTCAAAATAGCGGCAACGCCCCGCCCGAAACCGCCGCGCCGCCGCCGCGCGGAGGATAGATAATCCCCTTGAATCAAATGCTTCTAAGTTATTTTCACCGCCTTTGGCGCAATTGGCACATGGGTTGCAGATCGTTAACGCGGTGCAAACAACCACTGTCTGGAGGACTCTCATGTTGAATTTTTCATCTGCGCTTACCCGTGCCGCGGCGACAGCCGCCGTCGGCGCGGGGCTCGTCTGGGGCTCGGCCGCCTTTGCCGCCGACACCATCAAGGTCGGCATCCTGCATTCCCTGTCGGGAACCATGGCGATTTCCGAAACCACCCTGAAAGACGTCATGCTGATGCTCATTGAAGAGCAGAACAAGGCCGGCGGACTGCTCGGCAAGAAGCTCGAAGCGGTGGTGGTCGACCCGGCCTCGAACTGGCCGCTCTTTGCCGAAAAGGCCCGCGAGCTGATTTCCAAGGACAAGGTCTCGGCCACCTTCGGTTGCTGGACTTCCGTGTCGCGCAAATCGGTGCTGCCGGTATTCGAGGAGCTGAAAAGCCCGCTCTTCTACCCGGTGCAATATGAGGGCGAGGAAAGCTCCGAATATGTCTATTACACCGGCGCGGCGCCCAACCAACAAGCGATCCCCGCCGTCGATTATCTGATGGCGGAAGGCGAGGTGAAGCGCTGGGTGCTGGCGGGCACCGACTATGTCTATCCGCGCACCACCAACAAGATTCTGAAGGCCTATCTGATGTCGAAGGGGGTCGCGGAAGCCGACATCATGATCAACTACACCCCGTTCGGCCATTCCGACTGGCAGACCATCGTCGCCTCGATCAAGAAATTCGCCGGCGCCGGCAAGAAGACCGCCGTCGTCTCCACCATCAATGGCGATGCCAATGTGCCCTTCTATAAGGAACTGGCCAATCAGGGCATCAAGGCCGAGGACATTCCGGTGGTGGCCTTCTCGGTCGGCGAGGAAGAACTGGCCGGCATCGACACCAAGCCGCTGGTCGGCCATCTCGCCGCCTGGAACTATTTCCAGAGCGTTGATAACGAGGACAACGCCGCCTTTGTGGAAAAATGGAAAGCCTTCACCAAAAACCCGAAACGCGTCTCCAACGACCCGATGGAAGCCCATGTGATCGGCTTCAAGATGTGGGTCAAAGCGGTCGAAAAGGCCGGCACCACCGACGCCGATGCGGTCGGCAAGGCCATTATCGGCATTTCGGTGCCCAATCTGTCCGGCGGCATCGCCACCATGATGCCCAACCATCACCTGACCAAGCCGGTGCTGATCGGCGAAGTGCAGGAAGACGGCCAGTTTGAGATTGTCTGGCAGACCCCCGGTACCGTGGTGGGCGACGCCTGGTCCGATTATCTGCCCGGTTCCAAGGACCTGATCTCCGATTGGCGCGCCCCCATGTCCTGCGGCAATTTCAACGTCAAGACCGGGAAATGCGGCGGCCAGGGCAAATAGCCAGGCCAAATAGCAACAAGGGAGCGGGAGGCACCGTGCCTCCCGCCCGCAACCGCGAAACGGGCCAGCATCATGAATCTCAGCTTGAAATCCCTGTTGACGGCCGCATGGATCGTTCTCGCCCTCGCCGTTTCACCGGCTTTGGCGGCCGATGCGCCGGCCCTGGTGCAGGCGCTCGGCGCCAAGAGCTTCAATCAGAAAATCGAAGCCATCAAGCAGCTGGCCACCTCGGGCGAGCCCCAGGCCGTCGGCGTGCTGAAGGCCCTGGCGGCGCGCAAGCTCTATCTGCGCAAATCCGACAAATCCGTTGTGCTGGCCAGGAAATCCGGCAAGCAATATGCCCTCAGCCGGCCCCTGACCGGCGAAGATCTGGGCAAGGCTCCCAAATCCGCCCTGAAGAAGATCGGGCTCAACAACAAGATGCGGCGCGCCATCAAGGCGGCGCTCGGCGCCATGACCCTGCTCAGCCCGAGCGAGGAGGTGCGCGCCAAAGCCGCGGCGGCGGTGTTCAAATCGCGCGATCCCGACACCCTCGAGGCCCTCGACGCCGCCCTGGCAAAGGAAACCAAGCCCGCCCTGAAAATCGCCCTCAGCGAGGCCCGCGCCGCGGTGATCCTCAATATGGAGGCTGCTGAGGCCGACCGCCTCGCCGCCATCGCCGTGCTGAAGGCGCGCGGTGACCGCGACGCCCTGTCGGTGCTGAAATCGGTCGCCGCCGGCAAGGGCGCCCCCGCCACCGCCGCGGCTGAAGCGATCCGCGACATTGAAACCTGGCTCGCTTTCTGGAGCGCCGGCCAGAACATATTTTACGGTCTCAGCCTCGGCTCGGTGCTGCTGCTCGCCGCCATCGGTCTTGCCATCACTTTCGGAGTGATGGGGGTGATCAACATGGCCCACGGCGAAATGATCATGATCGGCGCCTATGTCACCTTCGCGGTGCAGGAGCTGATTCGCAGCTCCGCGCCCGGACTGTTCGACTATTCCCTGTTCATCGCCCTGCCTCTGGCTTTCCTCCTGGCCGCAATCGTGGGCATGGCGATTGAACAGGGTGTTATCCGCTTTCTCTATGGCCGCCCGCTCGAAACCCTGCTCGCCACCTGGGGCGTCAGCCTGATTCTGCAGCAGGCGGTGCGCTCGCTGTTCGGCCCCACCAATCGCGAGGTCGGCAATCCCGGCTGGATGAGCGGTTATTTCGAACTGGGCGAGATCACCCTGACCTATAACCGGGTCTATATCATGCTGTTCGCCTTCGCGGTGCTGGCGCTGCTGTTTCTGGTGCTGCGCCGCACGCCTCTCGGCCTGCAGATGCGCGCCGTGACCCAGAACCGCCCCATGGCCGGCTCCATGGGCATCCGCACCGGCTGGGTCGATGCGCTCACCTTCGGGCTCGGCTCCGGCATTGCCGGCATTGCCGGCGTCGCCCTCAGCCAGATCGACAATGTCTCGCCCAATCTCGGCCAGTCCTACATCATCGACAGCTTCATGGTGGTGGTGTTCGGCGGGGTCGGCAATCTGTGGGGCACATTGGTCGGCGCCATGACCTTAGGCGTGGCCAACAAGTTCCTCGAGCCCTATGCCGGCGCGGTGATGGGCAAGATTCTGGTGCTGGTGTTCATCATCCTGTTCATCCAGAAGCGCCCGCGCGGCCTGTTCGCCCTCAAGGGCCGGGCGGTGGAGGCATGATGTCCGGCCTGATGCTCAAAGCCCTCGACCGATACGCCTATCTGTTTCTGGCGCTTATCGCCGTGCTGGCCATTGTCGTGCCATTGCTGAACCTCGCCGTGCCTGAGACCCATCCGCTGCATGTCTCGACCTATGCGGTCACTTTGCTCGGCAAATATCTCACCTATGCCCTGCTGGCGCTGTCGATCGATCTCATCTGGGGCTATGTCGGCATTCTCAGCCTCGGCCATGGCGCCTTCTTCGCCCTCGGCGGTTATGCCATGGGCATGTATCTGATGCGCCAGATCGGCCCGCGCGGCGTCTATGGCCACCCGGTGCTGCCCGATTTCATGGTGTTTCTGAACTGGAAGGAACTGCCCTGGTTCTGGCTCGGTTTCGATCAGTTCTGGTTTGCCATGGTGATGGTCATCGCGGTGCCGGCCGGCCTGGCCTTCATCTTCGGCTGGTTCGCTTTTCGCAGCCGCGTCACCGGCGTCTATCTGTCGATCATCACCCAGGCGCTGACCTTTGCCCTGATGCTGGCCTTCTTCCGCAACAATATGGGCTTTGGCGGCAATAACGGCCTTACCGATTTCAAGGACATTCTCGGCTTCAGCCTGCGCACCGACGGCGCCCGCGCCGGCCTGTTCATCGCCTCGGCCATCGCCCTCGTGCTGGGCTTCGTGCTCTGCCGCGTCATCATCCACTCGCGGCTCGGCCAGGTGCTGGTCGCCATCCGCGACGCCGAATCCAGAACCCGCTTTCTCGGCTACCGGGTCGAATCCTACAAGCTGTTCGTCTTCACCCTGTCCGCCGCCATGGCCGGCGTCGCCGGCGCGCTCTATGTACCGCAGGTCGGCATCATCAATCCGGGCGAGTTCGCCCCCGCCAACTCGATCGAGGCGGTGATCTGGGTGGCGGTCGGCGGGCGCGGCACCCTGTTCGGGCCGGTGGTCGGGGCGGTGCTGGTCAATTTCGCCAAGACCTATTTCACCGCCGCCCTGCCCAATGTCTGGCTGTTCGCCCTCGGCGGCCTGTTCGTCGCCGTAACCCTGTTCCTGCCACGGGGCATTATCGGCACCATGCAGCACTATTGGCACCGCTTACGGGCGAAAGCCCCGGACGGCGATACCCCCGCCCCGCCCCCCGCCCCCGCCAATGCTCCGGCCAATGAGCCGGCCGAATGAAAGGGCTGCCCCGATGACTTCACTCGCCTCCGGCTCGATCCTCTATCTGGACAATGTCAATGTCAGTTTTGACGGCTTCAAGGCGCTCAACACCCTGTCCTTCGTGATCGAACCGGGCGAGATGCGCGCCATTATCGGCCCCAACGGCGCCGGCAAGACCACCATGATGGATGTGGTCACCGGCAAGACCCGGCCCGACACCGGCGATATTCTGTTCGAGGGCGAAACCGACCTGACCGCCCTCGACGAAGCCACCATTGCCGAGCTGGGTATCGGCCGCAAATTCCAGAAGCCGACCGTGTTCGAAAGCCACACCGTGTATGACAATCTGGAGCTGGCCCTCAAATCGGACCGGCGCGCCCGCAAGGTGCTGTTCGCCCGCCCGAACGGCGAGGAGCGCGAGCGCATCGGCCATGTGCTGGAGACCATCCGCCTTCAGGATTTGCGCACAGAGACGGCCGCCAATCTCAGCCATGGCCAGAAACAATGGCTGGAGATCGGCATGCTGCTGGCCCAGGAGCCGAAACTGCTGCTCGTCGACGAGCCCGCCGCCGGCATGACCGACGCCGAAACCGCCGAAACCGCCATTTTGCTGCGCGAGATCGCCCGCACCCAATCGGTGGTCGTGGTTGAGCACGATATGGGCTTTGTGCGCGACCTCGGCGTCCGGGTCACCGTGCTGCATGAGGGCCAGGTGCTGGCCGAGGGCTCGATGGACGAGGTCAGCAATAATGAACAGGTCATCGAGGTTTATCTGGGGCGCTAGAACCATGCTTGTCGTGAACAATGTCGATCTTTACTATGGCGCCTCACAGGCCCTTCGCGGCGTGTCCCTGGCGGCCGAACCCGGCCAGGTCACCTGCCTGCTGGGGCGCAACGGGGTCGGCAAGACCAGCCTGCTGCGGGCCATTGTCGGGCATCATCCCATCACGCAAGGGGAAATCGTCTGGAACAACATGGATCTCACCCGGATGCGCGCCGCCGAGCGCGCCCGCGCCAAAATCGCCTATGTCCCCCAGGGCCGCGACATCTTTCCGCTGCTCAGCGTGAAGGAGAATCTGCACACCGCCTTTGCCGCCCTGCCCCGGGGCGAGCGCCGGATCGAGGACGAGATCTATCAGCTTTTTCCGGTGTTGAAGGACATGCTGGGCCGGCGCGGCGGCGATCTGTCCGGCGGCCAGCAGCAACAGCTCGCCATCGCCAGAGCGCTGGTGATGAAGCCCGAATTATTGGTGCTGGACGAGCCCACCGAGGGCATCCAGCCCTCGATCATCAAGGACATCGAACGGGTGATCCGGATTCTGCGCGAGCGCGGCACCATGGCCATATTGCTGGTCGAGCAATATTTCGAATTCGCCCGCGATCTGGCCGATCAGTTCGCGGTCATGGACCGGGGCGAGATTGTGCTTTCCGGCCATATCGGCGACGTGCCGGAAGACCAGATTCGCAGCCATCTCACCGTCTAGTCGGACAGCTTCCATGACCCTCATCGCCGCGCCCCCCGTCACTCTGCAGCGCTCATCGGGCGAGGCGGAATTAAGATTCAAGAGGCGCGAACAGATCACGGTGATCGACGAGCTTTATCAGTCCGGCTGCCTGAAGCTGCGCTTTCCGCGCCCCGAGGCGGGGGCCGTCGCCGAGGCGGTGCTGATCAACACCGCCGGCGGGCTGACCGGCGGCGATGCGGCCCGGTGCCATCTCGGCTGGGGCGCCGGCACCTCGGCCATCGTCACCTCCCAGGCCGCCGAGCGCATTTACCGCGCCGTCTCCGGCGAGGCGCATCTGAGCGCGGAGTTCAGCGTGGAGCCGGGCGCCTTCGGCTGCTGGCTGCCGCAGGAGACCATCCTCTTTGACGGCGGGCGGCTCAACCGCAGCAACCAGGCCCGCATCGCACCGGGCGGGCGCTTTTTCGCCGTCGAAAGCCTGGTGTTCGGCCGCGCCGCCATGGGCGAGCGCGTCACGCGCGGCTCCGTTTCCGATAGCTGGCGCATCCATATGGGCGAGCGCCTGGTGTTTGCCGAGCGTTTCGCCCTCGAAGGCGACATCGACGCCGAATTGCACCGCCCCGCCATCGCCGCCGGCCACCGCGCCCTTGCCACCTTGATCTATGCCGGCCCGGACACGGAAAGCCTGCTGCCCGCCTGGCGCCGCGCCGTGGACGGGCTGACCGGCCCGGCCGGCTGTTCCCGCATCGGCCCGGTGCTGGTGGCCCGTCTGCTCGGGCGCTCCGGCGATGACATGCGCCGCGATCTCACCGCCCTCCTGGCGCGCCTGCTCGATCATTTCAATCTCACTCCGGCCCTGCGCCTGCCGCGCGTATGGCACTGTTGATAAGGAGACCATCCATGAACCTGACCCCACGGGAGAAAGACAAATTGCTGATCAGCGTCGCCGCTATGGTGGCGCGCCGGCGCCTGGAGCGCGGCGTCAAGCTCAACCATCCAGAAGCCATCGCCCTGATCTCGGATTTCGTGGTCGAGGGCGCCCGCGACGGGCGCAGCGTCGCCGAGCTGATGGCGGCAGGCGCCACTGTGCTGACCCGCGATCAGGTCATGGACGGCATCGCCGAGATGATCCACGACGTGCAGGTCGAAGCCACCTTCCCCGACGGCACCAAGCTGGTGACCGTTCACGATCCGATACGTTAGGAGGTCCTTATGATCCCCGGAGAATTGATTCCCGCCAAGGGCAGCCTGACCCTCAATGAAGGCGCCAAAACCGTGACGCTCACCGTCGCCAATACCGGCGACCGGCCGGTGCAGGTCGGCTCCCATTATCATTTTTTTGAAACCAACGCCGCCCTCGACTTCGACCGCGACCAGGCCCGGGGCATGCGGCTCGACATCGCCGCCGGCACCGCGGTGCGCTTCGAGCCCGGCCAGTCGCGCGAGGTGACCCTGGTGCCGCTTGCCGGCGGGCGCGAGGTCTACGGCTTCAACGGCGCGGTGATGGGAGAGCTTGGCTGATGCAGGCTGCCACCTCGTTTCTGTCCAGCTTCGATGCGGGCTTGTTCGTCGCCTATGTGGTGCTGATGATGTCGTTCAATCTCACCCCCGGCCCGGCGGTGATGAAAGTGGTCAGCGATGCGGTGCGCTATGGCGTGCGCCCGGCCCATTTCAGCATGGCGGGGATATTTGCCGCCAATATGATGTATGCGCTGCTGGCGGTGGCCGGCATGGGCGCGCTGATCGCCGCCTTTCCCATTCTGTTCGAGGCGATCAAATGGATCGGGGTTGCCTATCTGACCTGGCTGGCCGTAAAGGCCGCCGCCAGGGCCTGGGCCCCGGCCGAACGGGCCGTGGCCGCGCCGCCGCAAAGGGCGGGCTCCCTGTTCCTCACCAGCTTTGCGGTGCAGGGCGCCAACCCCAAATCGGTGCTCACCTTCTGCGTCACCCTGCCCATATTTGCCGGGCCGGGCGATGGCATTGAATGGCGCATGATGGCGCTGGCCCTGCTCAACAATTTTCTCGAATATCCGGTGCTGCTCACCTATTCCCTCGCCGGCGCCGGCGCGGCCCGCATGGCCGCCGCCGGCCGCTTCAGACGTTTTGCCGACCTGGCCGGCGCCACCGCGCTTGGAGCCGCCGCCGCCATGGTCGCCCGCACATCCCTGCCATCGAGATAGGATCAATCATGCCCACCACAATTTCACGCGCCGCTTATGCCGATATGTATGGCCCCACCACCGGAGACCGGCTGCGCCTGGCCGACACAGAGCTGATCATCGAGGTGGAAAAGGATTTCACCACCTATGGCGAGGAGGTCAAATTCGGCGGCGGCAAGGTGATCCGCGACGGCATGGGCCAGTCGCAGGCGACCCGCCGCGAAGGGGCGGTGGACACCGTCATCACCAATGCGCTGATCGTCGATTATAGCGGCATCTACAAGGCCGATATCGGCATCAGGGACGGGCGCATCTCCGGCATCGGCAAGGCCGGCAACCCGGACACCCAGCCCGGCGTCGATATCATCATCGGGCCGGGCACCGAAGCCATTGCCGGCGAGGGCAAGATCGTCACCGCCGGCGGTTTCGATGCGCATATACATTTCATCTGCCCGCAGCAGATCGAGGAGGCGCTGATGTCCGGCGTCACCACCATGCTCGGCGGCGGCACCGGTCCGGCCACCGGCACCAACGCCACCACCTGCACCCCCGGCCCCTGGCATATCGGCCGCATGCTCCAGGCCGCCGAGGCCTTCCCGATGAATCTGGCCTTTGCCGGCAAGGGCAACGCCTCAAGACCTGAGGGTCTGGTGGAACAGGTCGAAGCCGGCGCCGCCGCCCTCAAACTGCATGAGGACTGGGGCACCACCCCGGCGGCGATCGATTGCTGCCTCGCCGTCGCCGATGACATGGATGTGCAGGTGATGATCCACACCGACACGCTGAACGAATCCGGTTTCGTCGAAAACACCATCAAGGCGTTCAAGAACCGCACCATCCATGCCTTCCACACCGAAGGGGCCGGCGGCGGCCACGCCCCCGACATCATCCGGGTCTGCGGCCAGGCCAATGTGCTGCCCTCTTCCACCAACCCCACCCGGCCCTATACGGTCAACACCATTGACGAGCATCTCGACATGCTGATGGTCTGCCATCATCTCGATGCCTCGATCCCCGAGGATATCGCCTTTGCCGAAAGCCGCATCCGCAAGGAAACCATCGCCGCCGAGGACATTCTGCACGACATGGGCGCCTTTTCGATCATCGCCAGCGACAGCCAGGCCATGGGCCGGGTCGGCGAGGTGCTGATCCGCACCTGGCAGACCGCCGACAAGATGAAGAAACAGCGCGGCCGCCTGGCCGAGGAGACCGGCGACAACGACAATTTCCGGGTCAAGCGCTATATCGCCAAATACACCATCAATCCGGCCATCGCCCATGGCATGTCGGCCCATATCGGCTCGGTCAC